>NZ_JAMBMW010000003.1:0-147833 GCF_024208055.1 Candidatus Nebulibacter yamunensis | reverse complement strand
GTTAAAACGTTTTAAAATTATTGCCGACAAATATCGGAATAGACGAAAAAGGTTTGGACTTCGATTTAATTTAATAACGGGAATTTACAACTTTGAATTGACTAATTGAGGTTTGGAAAGAACTCTATTGAGTTGTAATTCCTGCAGCGTACATCAATTTTCGCTATTTTTTATTTGAAATTATAAAAACAAATGTGCTAGATAATAACACTACCGAAATTTTCTTTAGACTATTCGTTAGCTGATTGAGATGCTTTTTCATGTTGTGCAAATCAAGAAAAAATAACGTCTTACTCAGCACTTTGCAAATCTTTCTTCGTGTACAGAGATTCTGGATTAATCGAAAAAATAGATAATTTTAGTAAAACAAGTGCCAATATCAACTCAATAAAAGCTAAGGTAGAAATTATAATAATAACACTCGTATAGCCAAAAGCCACGATAGCCAATCCAGCTATTGGAGGAAAGGCATAGACACCAATAAAATATGATAAAGAAAAAAAGGTAATCACATCCGCCCGGTGATTTGGTTGTGTAACATTAACAGCAATAGCCTGTATTGTCGGATATACTAAACCATAACTTATGCCAAATAAAGCTGAGCTAATACAATACAACAAAACACTGTCACTTGAAAACAAGAATGAGGTCAAACTTATCACCATTAGGATTAACAACACAATTGCAACTTTATACTGATTATATTGAGAAAGACGCTTACCCAACAAAAGTCGCGATAAAACAACAGAAAGGGAATAAATTAAATAAAAAGATGAATAATTCATTCCAATACTATTTGCGTATGTTGACTGAAAATTCACCATAATGGTAAACGCACAGGCTCCCAAAAATACCATAATGAGAGGGTATAGAGCCATTGATTTTATAATCAAAGAAAATGTTTTCCAATGTGTTTCATTTTTTGGAAATTCTTTGAATTCAGGTCTTGCTAAATAAAAACAACCTGCAGCAACTAAACTTGCAATACCCGCAATAAAAAATAAATATTGAAAATCCATTTGGTCCTTCCAAAAAAAATGCGTTGCAACAGGTGCCACACCAGAACCTAGAACGCTAAAAGCTGATAAATAACTAAAAAACACACTTCTATTGGTATTATTTGCAAATAAAGAAAGGGAATATGGTGCTGAATTGTAATAAAACCCCCAACCTATACCTAACAGTAGAGAAGCTAGAATAATTTTAAGTCCCATAGAATGTACAACAAAAACAAATAATAAAATTCCAACAGTATATGAGATACAACCAATTACAGTTACTAAATTACTTTTCATTTTTTTTAACATTAATTTACTAACAATAACGGCAAAGATAGTTCCAATTCCAGTAACTCCCAAGAGAAACCCTGTAGCATCTTGAGCCCCACCCAAGTGCTCTATAAACAAAGGTAACAGGAAAAAAGCACCATATGAAAATGATAGCAATAATGCACCTATAAAAATAAAAACCACAGACTTTTCTTTCATGTTAAAAACTCTCTACATATTTGGCTAGCGATAGCATAAGAGAATCGATATCCAGATCCGGATGCTCCTTCAACAAGAAGGTTTGCTTTTGACAGGGTTGAAATTGAAATTTCCCCAGATGGCGAATAATGATCGCAAAACACTCTTCCACCTGAAAATAAATCACCCAGTTTGTTTGAATATTTCCTCAGAATCCCAAGAGCGATTTCTAAATCTTTCTCTGAAAATGTCAGCTGTTGCTTAGGTGCTACATCCCAATCTTCTGAAGTGAAGCTCATCAGCCAATAACCTTTTTCGGGCAAGGGCAATAAAAAAGCTTTCTCATCAAAAAAAATAATTGCTGGATCATCCTCAGCAGGTATAGAAGCTAAATGCAATGCTGCAACCTTTTTTATTTTCACCTGATTAGTTTTTTGAAGTGCCTCCCCATACTGCCAAGGACCAGTTGTAAAAAGGTTTTTTTTGCTTTTTAAGCTCACCCCGCTCTCCAATGTAATATGCTCTTTATCCATGTGATGAATCGGAGAGCATTCAAAAATCATATGGGCTTTTCTTCTGAGAAACAATGACATTTGGTTCATCAGCATTGGCAAATCAGCACAGTGAGCGCTTTGCCTAGAAAAATAAATTTTCTTATCCGTTGGGATGTTTAAATAATTCCCTATAGAACATTTGGTTTTTAATGCACAATCATTAGAATCTTCCAAGTCAGATGCTATATAATATTTCTGAAAATTATTTATGCTTGTAGCACCTACAATGTAGTATGCCTGTTTCTTTTTTAACTTCAGATCAATATGGTCTTGGAGTTCTTGCATTACAGAGCTACCCTCAATAATCAATTTTTTTCCATTCTCTGTGTCCGTTTTTGCAAGTGGTGTCGAGAAGCCAGCAGAATACCCTGATGCTCCAAAACCAATTAAATTTTTATCTACCAGAGTCATTGAAAGGCTTGGGTTACGTATTGCAGCGAGTGTTGCTGTTGTCAGCCCTACAATCCCACAACCAATAATTAATAAATCGCTTTGATATTCTTTCATGGGTTCCACCAAATCGAAATAATAATAAGCGGAGTATTACCAATATTTTCTACCGAATGCCGCTGAAAAGAATCAAAGTACACCGCATCCTTTTCTTTTACCTCAGAAACACTTTTATCACACGTTACACGTCCCGTACCACTGACGATTAACCATAGTTCTCTTACTTCATGGCAATCGAATGGCGTAGTAACGCCTGGCTGAACCGTAAAGAAAGAAGACTTAAAAGGAGCAACTCCCTGTATATTGCCAGCAAATAAAACCTCTTGAACTTCTATACCTAACGGAAGATTTTCTAAAAATTGTTTTTCTAAAATTTCCATAAATCTCTCTTCAGCTATTGAACCAAGCCCCATTGAATCAGGCAATCACCTTCAACATTTTGATAAACCTCTTTCCCTGAAATTTGATTGATGATTCTTGCACTCCTATAAGCAAGCAAGCTCAGATTGGGATCGGCAACACCATGCGTATGTCGTGCACCATTTTGAATGTAGATGGCGCAGTTTTTATCTCCTTCCCAATGCAAGCGATAGTCCTCATCAACTATAAGACCATGCTTATCCCTATTTAATTGATTTGAAATTTTTTTCAAGAAATGTAGTTCATGATAGTGATAACCTGTGCACAATATTATTCCATCTACATTGTATTGCTTATCTAATCCTGCTTCCAAATCAGAAACCGAAATTGAATATCGGTCATCGAGTTGATTCACGTCATGCAACTCATGAGATGGCAATAAATAACAAATCTGAGGGAGTTTTTTCACATATTTCAGCTCATACAAACGCCTATATATCGATACAGCAGTGGACTCTGAAATTCCATCACTCGCTAATTTATGTTGCGCCAATAATCTTTCTTTTTTGGCGGATGACAACGAAAAAAAGTGTCGAGAGTACGCGGGAACAAATAGCTCGTTTGTGAATGGGGAGTCATCGATAGGCAAAAAATTTAATCTTTTCGAAAACCACAAAATTTTTGCGGGCATGTTTTCTTCATCACTTATTAAAGATTGAACTATTTCTGCCGCACTCTGACCGCCCCCAATAATGGCCAATGTCTTGTTTTTAAAGTTTCGCTTTTTAAACATAAACTCACTATTGTGAAACACGGTATCGCTAATAATACTCCGACAACACTTGGGAATATAGGGTCGCAGCCCAGTTCCTAAAACAAGGTTTTTAGTTAATAAAATATCTCCTGTAGAAGTCGTTACTTTAAGATGCTCACCATTATAATCAAGGTCAGTCACCTCAGAGCCTTTGTCTACATTATTTAGACTGTTAAAAACCCATTGTAAATAATCAGCAAACTCACTACGGCTAACTGCTTCGAAATTGGCAGTGATAAATTGATATAAACAGCCTTTTGAATGCAGGTAATTAAGATAAGAATATGGATTTGTTGGATCTACCAAAGTTACCAAATCTTTCAGATAAGACACCTGTAGCTTAGCCTATGGTAGCAGCATGCCAGGATGCCAATTAAAGCTACTCTGCCTTTCGACAAATCGCGCCGTTAATTCAGGGGCTCTCACACCCAATAACGCAGATAAACTCAGATTGGCAGGACCAGCTCCTATGCCAACTATGTCATACTTATTCATTACTAGCCTACCTTGATTTCAGAAATATTAATTTGCTCAATCTCACTCATTGAGAATGGTTCCGAAGAAAAGTGATTGCAATTCTCTAATGATGGTACTCCGGTACCTCCAAGAAAATCCCACACTCTTTGACTCAACACTGGCATTACCGGATAGCAAAGAATCGCGATACCGTGCAACCATTCCATATACTCACTTTCATAAACGTCGCCTTCCAGCCAGCTTATAATATCCAAATAAAACTTATTTCCACTATAATTACTGGGGATTGCATCCATTTTTTTCTGCTCCCATAATCTTAACAGGCCGCTACTATGTTTGTTGTGCTCTTGTCTAGGCAAATAGAAATTTGGAACTTTTAATTTACTAATTATTTTTGCGTTTATTATACAAGCAATCCAATTATAGAAACTTACAAATTCCTGCAGATTAAAATCACTCTGATCCTGATCAGCATTAACTTTGAGCAAGAATAATCTAATCAAATCGATGCTAATATTTTTAGGTAACTTGTGAACCCATATAGCATGGTTTCTACTGGTAGAAAACTTATCTCCATTTAATGTTAAAAATTTATTTGACAAGTAGCAATCAAAACCTTTATGACCTAATGACAGAGCTTGATTTAATGTCTCTACCAAAAAAGTCAATGTGTTATCAAAACCAAAACTGACCACTGTATTAACGTCCGCATCCTCAGTAAAGGGTAGAGTTTTTAAATTTAAAGCTTTAACACAAGACTCTCTCAATGCTGTGTAGTAAGAAAAAAATGTACCATAGCTATAATAAACTCGTTCATGCGAAGCTGAAATCCCCCACTTAATTGGAAGGGTTAATCGTGTGTAGTCATTCTTGGCTAGAAAACTTTGTGTCAATTCAAGAGAGTTTTTCGGGACATAAGAAGCCACAAGCGCCTTCTGCAGCTGTGGTTTATCCATTTTGAGAAATAGCGTACTAACTCTCTTCATTTCTGTTAACTTAAACTCTGAGCGACAGTGAACGCCTGTCATTTCTTCTGGTCTATAGGTAAATCCACATGTTTCACAAATAAAGCCAGAAGTCGCGTGCTTGCACTCTGGGCAGATACCAGCAATAAAACTGGGAGGTAGAAATCCATAGTTATTAGAAAAAGGGTACTGTTCATTAATTTCAACAGCTTTGCCCATATCAACCAATTGCTTTACTTGCTGTTGTGTTATTTCAGTCAAATGATTTTTATACTTGATATCCAATGGATTCAAGAAAAGATCCATATCAATTAACATGGTTTTCAAGTCATTTACAATTTGATCATGATAAAAAAAGCAAAGCGCTTCAATTGATTTTTTTTGGTTATGTGCGGCAAGTAAAGCATGAGACTCATAGCTATCAGAGCCACTACAAAAGAAGACAACGTTGCCAATTTGCTGATTTGATCTTTTGATTACGTCTAACTTTAAAAATGGCCCTCCAATATGTCCCAAATGCAACCTTCCATTTGGGGTTGGAATGGCAGAAACTAAAAGGTACTTTTTGCAATTATTATTCAGAAACATTTTAGTTTTTAGTTAATTTAAGTAACGAAATGTATAATATTGAAAAAGCAAATATAAATCAACACAAAAAGAATAGTTTATCAGGGGAATCGCATTTAAAAGTTATTGGTTTATCGCAAATTATATGAAAGATTTTACAACTGATTATCTTTGATATTTTTTAATCTCATGTACTTTTACGCCATAAAGCAGTGCCGAAACATCCACTTCAAGCCTCCTTTGCAATGGTGGTTAATTGGTTTTGCTTTACCTGAATAACAAATGGAATTCCATGATCATTGAGTAACTTTAACCATACTCCACCAATAAACTCACGATCACCTAAAACACCTGCAATAAGATCTACGCCAAACTGCTTGATAAAGCCTTTAACTAACTGGACTCACGCATTTTTAATTTTCTCATACTCATTTTTCATTTCTAAATATAATTTTATATGTTGATTGATTAGCGGCAATAACGCTTTCCGTGTCTCGCAGCATGTGATTATCATCTGTTGTCCTTAGTCATATTCATCAAATCTGATCTCTATCAAATATTTCAAATAATAATTAAGTTTTTTTATCAATTTTTGCCTATTTCATTTTCAGTAAGTTTGAAATACACTACACTTTTTACTGGAACGTACTCTGGATAAATAATTGGTGTTACAATTTGACGCAATACAAAAGCTGCTGCTATACCGCCATCAAAATTTACTGCTCGTGTAACATGGAAATTAAGTTGAGCTGTAATTGCCTTTATGACATTAGCACTTTGTTGCAAAGTTGCACTATCAATAAAAAATACCATTAAATGATTATTCGTAGTTTCTGCATAAATTACTCTTTTTGAAATACGTGTGTTTTCAACTTTTTGTATCTCATTATTTTTCATGAGAACTGGTCCTGCTTGAAACGCATAATATGCATTTTTATAGTTTTGATCTTTGTCTAAAATACTTATTTGACCATTTTTATCTATCGTTATAATTGAAGATAGCAAGCTATTTTCAACTAATCCCAATCTGAGTTTTCCCTGATCAATTAAAAGCCCATTGACTAAAAAACCCTCACGATAATAGCCCCCATTTGTGGCTAAAAAAGCATTGTTATATGATGCTATATCTAGTGTACTTTGAATATTATCCTCACGTTGGATAAACAAACCCGCGTGATATTGATTATTTTTAAGAACAACAACATCAACTAATATAGGAAAGGTTTTCTTTTCAATAGCTGCAAACTCATAAAAAGATACACCAGCATTTACTAATTTATGTTGACTAACGGTGTTTAATTGCCACGCATAACTTAAGGTTATTCCTAAAAAACAAATCAATGCGAACAATAAAAATTTATACAAAACAAAACGCATTAGTTATATCAACGTAAGCCCAATACGTTTAGCAACGGTTTTATAGTGCCCTACCACGTCACCTAAATCCTGACGAAAACGGTCTTTATCAAATACATCTTTTGTTTGTTTATCCCATAGCCGACAGCCATCAGGACTAAACTCATCACCCAACAATAACGCACCATTAAAGCGACCAAATTCAAGCTTATAATCAACTAATAGCAACCCCGCATCATCAAATAACTTAGACAAAATATCATTAACTGTAAAAGTCACCTTGCGCATATATTTTATTTCCTCAGGCGCTGCCCAATTAAAAGTCAAGATGTGTGATGTGTTGATCATAGGGTCACCTAAGGCATCGTCTTTCAAAAAAAATTCAAAAACAGGACGCTCAAATTTCATGCCTTTTTCAAGTCCCAAGCGCTTACAAATTCCACCTGCAGCATAGTTACGAACAACACATTCAACAGGAATCATCTGTAGCTTTTTCATCAAACTTTCTGTTTCGGATAGCACTTTAATAAAGTGTGTTTTTACTCCTCTCTCCTCAAGTTTTTGCTTAATATAGGCATTAAATAAGTTATTGACATGACCTTTATCTTTTAAGGCTTCCTTTTTCACACCATTAAAAGCAGTAGCATCATCTCGATATTCAATCACAACTTCATTGCTATTGCCTGTTTGATAAACTGATTTTGCTTTTCCTTGGTATATTAATGACTTCTTCATTTTATTTAGCCTTTTTCTACTTCATTTATTGTGCGGATGTTAATGGAATATGACTTGCAATGTTTGCTAAAATGAGTTTAGCGACTTCAACGGGAATAAGAACTTGTTTTATATCAAATAAAGATACTCTTAATTGTTGCTGCTCTTCTCTAAAGAAGTTGCGCCAATTACTCATATCACTGAAAATTGATCCGTTTTGTGTATAAGGGTATAAATACAATAAATAGCTTTGGTCTTTGCTATCCTCAATCAAAATTGTTTGCTGTTTTTCATCATACGCTATGTATTTAAAACCAGCATTATTAATTGCCTGTTTTAAAGTCTTATTTATGGTTTGCTCATCACCTACAAATACGATAGACGCGACTGTATCGTCGGTATAAAGTTGGAACTTCAAACCACTATTTGTGTTAATAAAGCCAAATTGTGCATTAATGAGCATTGCTTCATCAACTTGTTGACCCTTTATCGCTTTATCAATCGCTTCGACCAATTGCTGAGATAGTTTATCTGTTGCTGGCTTTTCATCTATTTCAAACAATGAAAGCTGGGCACGTCTAAATTCATTTTTAATAGGTTCAATAAATACATAATATGATTTAGCTGACAGTTTATCTTTAATCACAAACCGACTATTGTCTTTGTCTGTTTTTTCAATTACGACTGTCAATACCTTATTTTGTAAAGCATCTTCAATAATTTTCCATACTAACTTATATGGCTCATAAATTATAAGCTTTGCTTGATTGTCTTTATCATAATCAAGTTTAGTAGAAACCACGTAAAGTTGCTTTTGTTCAATAAGACTCACGTTATAGCCTGATCCAAAATTAGGTGGCAATAAAGCGCTTTGTGCTTGTTTAAACTCATTAGTTGTAAAACTTGTTTGCCCTTCTGGCACGACAAGTGCTGGATGAATATTAGGGTTGTCAGACACAGACTTTGGCACTTCAAGTGGCTTGTTTTGCTCTACAGGTTGGCGTGCATAATCAAAGTCACGGTTACGGAAAAAATAACTGGTTGAACCACAACTTGTTAGTGTTGTAACGCCAAAAATGGTGAATGAATATAAGATAATTTTTTTTAATTTCATGCGTTATGGTGATTGAGAAAAAGTAACCCTATTATACACAAAAGCAGCCAAAGTACGCATTTGATTTTAGCGCAAAAGCTCAGTTAATTAAGCCAATACTCAAGATAGACAAGATAAAAAAGTTTTTGTCAAGCCTATAATTATGGATTCAAAAGCTAGTTTAGGTCCATTACTTAAATTGGTTTTTCCCTTTTTTTCCTTCGTACATTCACTATTGTCAAAAACATATTTCGACATTTACCTTTTTTTTCAGTATAAAGAAGCATATTAGAAATGATATTCTTAACGTAAATTAGGATCTATGATTAGTCATCGTAATCTCATAGCTGCTTGGATTTGTTTTCTAGGCGGCTTTTTTGTTTTGTACCAATTTTTATTACAAGGCTCAACGAGCTTAATGGTGCATACTTTAATGCAAGACTTATATCTTAACTTGATACAAATTGGCTTTCTATCATCAGCCTTTTTTTATCCTTACATTCTGTTACAAATTCCAGCAGGCTTTATTATTGATAAATTTGGTCCTAAAAAGACATTGTTTGTCTCAACCTTTATACTTGCAGTCAGTACTTTAGGCTTTTCTTTTTCTGAATGCTTTGGAAGTGCCAATATTTCTCGCATTATCATGGGAATCGCAAGTGCGCCAGGTGTGGCTTGTGCAATGTACTTAGCGGCACGTTGGTACCCTCAAAAATTTACCCTCCTTGCAGGACTTATTGAAATGATGGGGATGCTAGGAGGAGCCCTTGGAGATTATTTCTTGGAAATTTGGATTCAAAGTTATGGCTGGCGTATTGCTATGATTATTTGTGCGATAATTGGGTTTATCCTTGCACTTCATATTCTTATCTTTGTAAAATCCACTCAACATGAAATTTGTAAAAATACAACAAAATCACAAAAAACAAATTGTGAACCTCACATATTAAAACACTTTATTATATTACTTAAAAACCTAAACGTTTGGCGTTATAACTTATTTGGCGGTTTAATTTTTACCATTATTAGTGCCTTTGCCTCTTTGTGGTGTATTGGCTTTTTACAAACTCTATATCCAGATCATGTAAATTATGCCGCATATGCCACTGCATTTGTTTTTATTGGTGCAGCTGTCGGTGCCGCTCTAAGCGGTTGGCTTGCTAGCAAGATAGGATGTCAGCTCGTGATGCAACTCTTCAGTATCATTGCATTTATTAGCTTTTCACTGCTTTTGTACTTACCCATGCAATTTAGCATTGCTAATATTGTGTTGTTTTTATTAGGATGCGGATCAGGTGCTTATATTCTTCCGTTTGGTAGTGTCGAAAAAATTGTACATCCAGATGCACAAGGCATGGCAATGGGTTTTACTAACATGATTATCATTGGTCTAGGTGGTCCGCTATTGCAGCCATTAATTGGTTGGATTTTAAGTTGGTATCAATCTGCTTATCAATATACTACAAATACACTATCTGGTTTCCAAACGGCACTTTTACCTATTACAATTGGTTTGATCATCGCTGTTATTCTGGCTTTTATCCCTCAGCAAAATTCTAAATTAACCAAGAGGAACATTTAAAAACAAGATTATTTAAGATATTACCCTACTTTTATTTATATTAAATAGAATACACTTTATTACCAATTTCATATAGTTTGCAATGTGAAATAATAACAATATAGAAACAGCTAGTTTGATATTCTGATCATGATTTTGGTAAATTGTTATGCAAGTAGACTTCTTTCAATGCATTGGCTTGTTTTCACAAGCTTCACAAGAAAGCTTAAAACGACTATCACAAATCGCTAAACGGTACGTTTATAAAAAAGATGCCATTGTTTTTAACCACGCCCAAAGCCAACAAACTTTTTTATATGTCATAACTGGTAGTATTAAGTTATATAAACAAAGCATTGACGGGGAAGAAATCATTGTCGATGTGCTTACTCAAAGTCATTATTGTGGTGAAAACTTCCTCTTTACATCAAGTAAAGAGTATACTTATGAAGCACAATCTATTTCACATCTTGAAATCTTTACCTTACCCATTCAATCATTAAAACAGCTAATATTGTCTGATCACAACTTATCGTTAAACTTTTTGCAAGCTACTTTGCAAAAGCAACGACAGTTAACTACACACATTGAACATTTGTCTACTCAAAATGCCATGCAACGAGTTGGCAGTTTTCTATTACAATTATGTGACAATACAAAAAATCAAATAAATATAAGTTTAAAACTACCTTATAATAAAGCTTTATTAGCGTTGCGCCTAGGTATGAAACCTGAAACATTTTCTCGTGCTTTAGGCAAGCTTAGTAAGCAATGTGGGATACAAGTTAACAATGAACATATTAATATCCCTGATCGTTTTAACTTAAATCAATATGTTTGTTATCATTATCCCAAAACTTTTCCTTGTAGGGCAGAGAGATAAATGCAATCCAATCGACCCTCTTAAGACTTAATTTATCATCTATAATGTTGACTCACACAATAAAAAAAGGTCATTTTTTTCTTACAACTTGACTTTAGTCAAGGCAGCCTTTTAAAAACTAAAAGATACTTGTCATGCTTAATTAATCTTAGGTATTACATAGGAGGTTGCATTATGAATTTTTTAAGCACAAAGAAAAACATTCCTGTTACTATTAGTCAAAGCAAGCAAAACCCATTCTGGTCACTACAAAATGAACTCAATAAGGTTATGAGTGACTTTAATGAGTGGTTCGAACCATTTCATTTTCCTAGCGAACGTTTTGAAAACGTTTCACTTAACCCCGCCACTGATATCGTGGATGATAATGACCAATTTAAAGTTGAAATTGAAATGCCTGGTATGGGTGAAAATGACATCAAAGTCTCAATCGATAATGGCATTTTAACTATCAAAGGTGAAAAAACCAGCTCTAAACAAGATAAAAATAAGAACTATATGATGCGCGAAATTAGTTATGGGAGATATGAGCGTAGTATACTTTTGCCTGAAACAGTTGATGTAGATAAAGCAAAGGCTTCTTTCAAAAAGGGAATGCTGTGGATCACGTTACCTAAGAAGCCAGAGTGTGCTAAAAAATCTCGAGAAATTATTGTTGAAAAAGCGTAACACAGAGTACATTTTGTTAGCACACATTTATAGCATTCAGTGATTTAAGTCCAATCAAAACTTATGAGCTTAATTAAAAATTATAATAATTGAGACCAAAATCAACCAATCAGTACTGGCTTATCAAGCTAAAAAAGAAAACTTAAGATAAGCACTATCAATAAAAAGCGTATGTATTGTTTTTGAAGTTGCCAAGAGTCTTTTAATTTATTAACGACGATCTTTGATTAAACAAATTTTGCCTATATCAGAAGTTTGAAATATGCTAAGAAATTGCGTGTTATCGCTAGCAACACGCATAAAACCTTCTTAATAATGACAAAGTCAATTTTTCTTCACCAGTAACTATTAATTAGTGGTGTCATACTTTAGAGCCTGTTCAAAGTTTCTTCTGTGCTATTAGCCTAATGAAGCGAGTACAACCATTTGCAAACTTGTATTAATTTTCCTTTCACAGTTTTTCCATATATGAACAGTTCTATGCACTCGCAGCATAATTATGTCCAGAGAATGACTGTTTGTATAAATTATGAACTAATTGTTGAGTCTGCGACAGAACCCCTTATTACTAGTCAGAATTATTTTCCGCTTGACTCCCCCCCCCCTTAAGAGCATATTATTCGCCGCACTATTCAAATAACAAGAGCAAACAAGGTTTTACAAGGTGTATACAAAAATTATCAGCCAAAAACTGGAGTCTTTGAAGGAAAGTGGACAGTATCGAGAGTTCGTCACCATCAATAGGATACGCGGACAATATCCGTTAGCTCAATCAGTAACTCAAAAAAGTACAGAGCAGGTTGTTGTCTGGTGCAGCAATGATTATTTAGGGATGTCACAACATCATATCTATCTACAGCCAATCAATTCACCGACAGTTCCTATAGGCACAGAGCGCTTTCGTGTTAACGTGACGCCAAACCATACCAAAGAGCAGATCGAGAAATTAGCTTTCGCACTCACGGAAATTTTTCACTATTTTGGAATTTCTTTCAGTCACGAGCAGGATTTTTTAAACGCATGACAGTTTTTATGTACGCCTTTTGCGCCATTGTTTGGGGAGTGAACTTTGTCGTCATCAAAATTCAAGGAACCCCTTTGAACCTTGAATTATCGCTGACGTATCGATTGGGCGGAACCGTTTTATTGTTTGTTGCTTTTTTGTATCTTATAAAACCTAGGGGAAGACTTTCTCGACAGGATTTTCTCCCTATAGCGAGCTTTGGAATATGCAACCTAGCCTTGAGTTATATTTGCCTGTATTATGCGACAATATGGGTTTCTGCTGCACTTGTAACGTTGATATTTTCACTCAAAACTGTTATGACTCCAATTGCGCTTCGCATATGTCTAGGAGACCGTCTTCATCCTAGAATTCTGGTTGGAGGCTCGATGGGCATTATGGGTGTCTCCATACTTGTTTATCCTTTGTTAATGAATGGCGCTGGAGTGAGCAATTTAAAGGGAATAGCCATTGCATTGCTTGGAACGCTATTGACGGCGATTGGTGATGTTGCCTCCGCAAGAAATGTACGATGTGGTGTGAATGCGATGTATTCAAATAGCATTGGTTTTGCCGTCGCTTTTATATTTTCACTTATGGTTTGTCTGATACAAAAACAGAGCTTTACATTGCCAATATCCTTTTCCTACCTCGGGGCTTTGATGTTTTTAATTGTCTTTTCCTCTTTTACTGCATGGATGTTTTATCTTAAATTAGTTGCGCGCATCGGAGCATCTGCAAGCAGCTATATGGTAGCACTTTTCCCCGCAATAGGCGGTATTTCCTCAGTAATCATTGGAGATTCTGCTCCTACCTTTTATTTACTATTTGGATGTTTGTTCAGTGGTGTTGGAGCGCTTATTGCTTTAAGGTAACTATTCAAGGTAGTGAGTGGGTAGTGTCTTACTTTGTCACTCGTATACTCCGTTCCCATTAAAACTACTTGTCAGCTGCTTGAGATGCTTTTTCATGTTATGCAAATCAAGAAAAAATAACGCTTCAAGCAGTTGTTTGCAATTTTTTCTTCATGTACAGGATCATATTGATAAAGCCACCCTTGCTTCTACCAAACGCTTGAAGCGCATTGCCTTCTTTTTATAACCTGCCGAACAAGCATGCACCTCTTACAATCGTTGAATCAAGCATCGTATCTTGCATACTCTAATTACGTAGCGTGTAGTTTTTTTGGTTTACAGAACAGAACCTAATATTGACGACTCTACTATATTAAATCCCTTGACCAATCTCCAACAATTGTGCCTAATGAGTATCCATACGAAGAAAGTTTTTCTTTAATTTCATTTAAAGATTTACGTCCAAAGTTTGGTGTTTTCATAAGCTCAGATTCCGTGCGTTGAACAAGCTCACCAATATAACGAATATTCTCAGACTTCAAGCAGTTTGCAGAACGCACAGTTAAGTCTAACTCTTCTACTGTTTTTAATAAAAACGGATCAATTTTTGGTTCTTCTTCAATGTGCAAACGTTCAGCTAATGCTTCTTCATCAACAATTCTAGACATTTGAGATTGAATCTTTTGTGCCGCTAAACTCAATGCCTCCGAAGGTGTCAAGCTGCCATCTGTTTGCACATCTAAAATAAGTTTGTCCAAGTCAGTTCTTTGTGCAACACGCGCGTTTTCAACGTTGTAATTGAGACTGACAACAGGTGAAAAAGAAGCATCTAACATAAAGTAACCATCTATAAAGTTCTGATTTGCAGGTTTATAACCAGCACCTGACTCTATCCATCCTTCAATGCTAAGCTTATCTTTTCCTACATATTGGCAAATAAGCACATCAGGATTTAAAATCTCTACACCTTCTGATAAGGTTAAGTCTGCAGCGTATACTTCACGAGCTTTTCCTGATAATTTAATACTTATATTACCAGTGGTATGAGCTGAATCCAGTTTAAACTTAATGATTTGCAAATTAAGCAATAACTCTTCAACTGATTCAGTTGTTGCTAACTTGACCTCACTATTCACACCATCGTTAAATTTAACTTTTGTTAACGATGCACCTGATAAAACGTGTAACATGATTTGCTTTAACGAAAAACCTAAGGTATGACCAAAGCCACGCTCCAAAGGCTCTAAAGTAATCTTTGCTTGATTGCCAATTCTTTCTTGATTATTCACTGTTGTTGGATGCAATAAATGCTCTAATGCCATTCTCTCATATACCTTTTACTTTTGCATACCTAACATAAACAACCACAATTTATTAACAATAAATCATTATATAGTAATTTATGAAAAGGATACGGGTGTCAGAAATTTGCAGTATTCTAGCAAATTTTTACCAAAAAACCTAAAAGAAAATCAATCTAAGTAAAAAAAAATGGTATTTATTATCATCTCTTTTACCATTTATTGACATCATCTTACTCGCTCTTTAGGATAGCCAAAACTTGGTTTAATCATAAGGTATTTTATGAAAATTTTAAACGTTGATTTTTATGCAGCAAATGCTACAAAACTTTTTACTGACTCATTAAAACAAACGGGGTTTGCAGTATTAGAGAAACATCCTATTGATTGGCAGTTAGTTGAAGAAGTTTATACCGAGTGGCGTCAATTCATTAACTCTGATGCTGCAAAAAACTATTATTATAATAAGGATACACAAGATGGCTACTTTCCACTTGATGTCTCTGAAATCGCCAAAGGTGAAATAACTCGTGATATTAAGCATTACTTCCATTTATATTTTCCACATGGACGATATCCAAAAGAAGTTTCCAATCAAGCACGAGAACTGTTTAATCAACTTTTCACGTTAGGAAAAACACTATTGCAATGGATAGATAGTCATATGGATCATGCAGTATCTAACAAGCTCGCAATGCCTTTAGTTGATGCGCTGTCGCTAGAACGTACACTCTTTAGAATTCTGCACTATCCTGCTATCCAAGGTGATGAAGAACCAGGTGCAATTCGAGCTGCTGCACATGAAGATATCAATCTCATTACATTACTACCTGTTGCATCTTCTCCAGGATTAGAAGTTTATTCGCATAAAGAAGATAAATGGTATGAGGTACTTTGCAAACCACAATCAATCATTATTAACATCGGCGATATGTTACAAGAAATGACTGATTTTGAGTACATTGCGACAAAACACCGTGTTATTAAACCAGAAGGTGAAGCACTAGGGATTGATCGGATGTCTATTCCTTGCTTTATGCATGCTAAACCTGAAGTTTATCTTTCCAAAAGGTACCCAACTGCAGATAGTTTTTTACAAGAAAGATTGATTGAGCTAGGCGTTAAATAATTAACTGTTTGTATCGACTTGAACTGTGGCAGATGACCCAACTCGTAAATGTGGAACTTTATTTATTTCCCCTTTATCTAATATAACTTTAACTGGAAAACGCTGCACTACCTTCACCCAGTTCCCAGATGCATTTTCAGGTGGAAGAAGCGAAAATATACTACCACTTCCTTCAGAAATACTTTGAATTGTGCCACTTAGTTCGACATTTTGATACATATCCAATCTAATCGTTGCTTTTTGACCAACTTTCATGCGTGACATTTGAGTTTCTTTATAATTTGCATCTATCCAAAAATGCTCATTACTTACCAATACAAATAAATTTTGATTTTGGGTAATCAAAGATCCATGCTGTAAATTAAAATTGGTAATAAAGCCAGAGGCAGGTGCATAGATTTTGGTATAGCTCAGGTTAAGTTCAGCGGTAGACAAGTTTGCTTTCGCTGCTGCAATTTTAGACTGCTGTAATACCAATTGCTTTTGTTGTTGGGCAATACCTGCAAGCGCAGCATTTACATTCGCTCTGGCAACCTCTAAATTCCCTTTCACCTCGTCTCCATTTTCTTGAGATGCCATGCCTTTAGATACAAGTTTTATGATCCTTATTTCTTTTTGTTCAGCTACAAACTGCTGTGCTTGAGCTTGTTTAAGTTTAGCTTTCTGTACTTCAATATTATCTTCAATTGCAGCTACCTCCTGTTCTAAGAGGATTAAATCAGCCTTTGCTTTATCTTGTGCATATTGAAAACTCTGTGACTCGATAGTAAATAAAAGCTGCCCCTTTTTGACCTCTTGATTGTTTTCAATATATAGCTTATCAAGTTTACCTGTCACTTGTGCTGATATTTGAATAATATTGGCATTGATATAAGCGTCATCTGTTGATGGATAGATTTCTGTATATTTTACATAAGTATAAAAACCACCAACACAGACAACTACGACAATTGCTAAAACTAGATATTTAATCCATGCTTTATTTTTTCTATTTTCAATTTGAGCATTTTCAGTTACAAACGATGTATCAGCCGTGGATATATTATCACCTTCTGTCATTTTCCATTACCTTTTTAAAATTACAAATCATATCCCAATGATTTAAGTGCACGCTCATCATCTGACCAGCCTTCTTTGACTTTAACCCATAATTCCAAAAAGACTTTTTTCCCCAGCATATATTCGATATCCTTGCGTGCTTCACTACCAATTTTCTTGAGTTTTTGTCCTTTACTACCAATTACCATTGCTTTTTGTCCCATACGCTCAACCAAAATCGTTGCAAAAATTTCCATTAATTGACGCTGTTCATCAAATTTACATTTATTGATCTCAACCGTTAATTGATATGGCACTTCCTGACCTAAAGTGCGCATAAGTTTCTCACGGATAATTTCTGCGATCATAAAACGCTCTGTACGATCAGTAACTTGATCTTCAGCATAGAAAAAGTGTTCACTTACAGGTAAGTACTGCTCAATTGTTTGCTCCAACTCTGTGATTAAATGCCCTTGTTTTGCCGAGATCAAAAAGCTCGCCGCGAAATGATATTTTTGTCTTATTTGTTTTTCAAACAATTGCTCTTGCTGGCGATTATGTAGTTGATCAACTTTATTAATAACCAATATCACAGATACCTTAACGCTCCCAAGTTTTTGCAAAATCCATTCTTCAGCAGCTGTCCATTTACCCACTTCAACAACAAATAGCACGACATCAACATCGTTGATTACACTCATTGCTTGCCTATTCATCATTCTATTAATTGCTCGTGGCTCATCTTGATGCAAGCCTGGAGTATCAACATAGATAAACTGTGCATTTTTAACGGTTTTAATTCCTGTAATTTGATGCCTTGTTGTTTGTGGTTTGCGGCTAGTTATGCTGACTTTATACTTTAAGATATGATTAAGCAATGTTGATTTACCTACGTTAGGTCGCCCAATAATTGCAATATAGCCACATTTTTTCATTCTAACGATTGCTGTCCTTATAAATTTGTGTTTATTGTAGTCGTACACTTGCATGTTGTCGAACAAAATCATGAGACCTATGTTGCATTGCAAGGTTTAAACTAATCGTGGACTATAAGATAATCACTCACATTAAATGTTAAATGACTGCCTGCTAAAACAGGTAGTTATTGACCCACCATCATTTAGATGGGTGGGAGGAATTTTAAACTATGCAACTTTTAATTTAGCAACCTTGACAGATGAGTTTGAAAGTGTGCGCCATAATTTACGTTCGGTTTTAAATTTCTGTTTCAATGACTTATAGTGCTCTTTTAACTGTAAAATTTGGGTGGCAGATAACTTATCTTTTTTAGCTTGTAACCAAGCTTGTTTGGCTTTTGCCCACTCCTTGATACTATCAAAAAGCACTTTATACTGATCCTCCAACCTTTTCTCAAAGTCAACGACGAGCTTAATATAGCGTTTGTCTTTAATTCTACTTTGTGCTTCTTTTAGTTGCATGGATGCTCTTGCTGCCTCAATAGCAGGCTTAGGTATTGTTTTTAAATCATATGCCCAACCAATTTTGGATGCTCCATAAATCAACCACTTAGATGGATCAAAGTCATACCACTTCACTCCATTGCGATAGTCACCTGCATATTTGTGATGATAGTTGTGATAACCCTCCCCATAAGTAACTAACGACAAGATTGGATTATCACGCGCGGTGTTTTCGTCTGAAAATTTTTGCTTACCCCAAATGTGTGCAAGTGAATTAATAAAAAAAGTAAAGTGATGATTGAGCACCAAACGCAATAATCCTGCTAATAACAAACAACCACCAATACTACCGTAGCTCGCACCAATAAGTATGGGCAAAATCACGCACATAAAAATTGCCAATAGAACATAATATTTATGCTGAAAAGCAACAATTTTATCATTTTCTAAATCACTTACGTTCTCAACTTGCGCCACTTTTTTAGGTAAATGACGTAACATCCATGTAAAGTGACTATACCAAAAGCCTTTTGTTGCTGCATAAGGGTCCATTTCTTTATCATCGACAAAACGATGATGTTTACGATGATCTGAGGACCATTTGATAATGCTGTTTTGTAGCGCAGCTGCACCAAACAACATGAAGAATATCTTCAATGGTGCTTTTGCCTTATAAGCACGATGAGCCCATAATCGATGGTAACCCGCTGTAATCGAAACTCCAGTTGCTATCATAAAAAAACCAAACCAAAACCAATCTGCTGCTGAAAATCCATAGCTAATTGCATAATATGGAATAAAAATAACAGCAGCAATAGGAGTCAACGTTAAGACCAATACACTTTTTAAGTCTATTGGTTGTTTTAATATTTTCTGCATATTTTTACCTTCATTAACCGTCTGTATATAATCAAATTGGACGTTTTAAAATAAACCCATTTTGCATGGGTATCATATAGGATATTGGTAAAATTGCCAGGATTATTTTTTGCACAATGATAACGCAAATTCGGCAGCCCCCTTGATACCAACGTCAGTATCCATAACAACAAAAATAGGAATTTCTTTCATTAAACCAGATAACCTCCCCTTATCTTGAAAGGTTTTCATGAAACGACCATCCTGCATTTGTGTAATGATTTTAGGTGCAATTCCACCAACAATATACAATCCACCTTTTGGTAAAGTAACCAGTGCCATATCACCTGCAACTGCACCATATACACGAATAAATATATCCACGGCTCTTAACGCCATAGGATCACCTTTTTCCAACGCATACTGAGTAATAAGCTGAGCATGGTCAATCCCTTTGTGCATATCTCGCTTTAATTCTGGCGACTCAGGCTGGTTATACAATGGATTTGCAACGACATATTTATAGATGTTAATAAGACCAGGACCACAACAAATTCTCTCGATTGAAACCCGATGTAGCCGCTTTTTCAAAAATTGAAATAATCCAATTTGCTCATCATCTACTGGCGCAAAATCTTGGTGTCCTCCTTCGCTTGGATAGACTAAAGTTTGACCGTTATGTTTAGTTACAATTCCCATCCCAATTCCTGTGCCTGCCCCTACCATGGCTATTGGCGCATCAGGATCAATTTCCGCTTTTTGTAGACAAATTAAATTGTTTTTTTCTACCGAATCTAGACCATAACCAATCGATGTAAAATCATTAATTAATCTTACTTTGCTTTTATCCAAACAAAGCACCTCTGCTAACTCATTCTCGGTTAAACCCCAGGGTAAATTCGTAAATTCAATTGCTCCATTTTTAACAGGACCTGCAACTGCAATACACACAGCTTGAATCTTGGATCGATCAAATGTAGCCTCTGCCAAAAACTGCTCAATGATCGCAGATAGACTTTTAAACTCAGCTGCCAAATATTTTTTGGCAAAGATTATTTTCGCTTTTTTACTTTGATGCTCCGTTATTTGAAGGCGTGTATTTGTGCCCCCGACATCTCCAGATAGTACGATCATTATTATGTTAATACGTTAGCTTTATTTCTGAGTCTGGCTATATAATCACTGTTTGAGTTAAATGTAAATCCATCTGTTATGACATTCTTATTACTTTTAAGAAAATATTTTAACTTAGCATTAAATGAGTTCGACTTAAAATTGCGGGTAGTGTTATCATCTGGCACATTTGTTTTTATAATCCCAAATCAAAAATGGCAAAAATTGATGTACGTTACAGGAATTGCAACTCAATAAAAACAGTTAAATCAGGTAAAAACCAATTGAAATCTAGTCCAAATGGTACGCAAAGATATCCCTGTCAAGGTTGCAGAAAGTACTTTCAACTTGAATATAAAGCACTAGGTCGGCTGCCCAAGATAAAAGAAAAAATTATTGATATGTGTAGCAATGGTAGTGGTATACGAGATATAGCACGTGTTTTAAAAGCTAGCACAAAAACCGTGATTAATACGATAAAAAAAGCCTGTAGATTGTTGAAATGTAACCGGAGCTTTATTCCCGGTGAATATCATGATATAGGGAAACGTAATACACAGAAGATTGAACGCAAATTTTTAACATTTAGAACCAGAATAAAGCAATTTGCCAGGAAAAGTATCTGCTTTTCAAAAAGCGAGTTAATGCACGATACCGTTATCGGGCTTTACATTAACCGTATTGAATGGGGTAGAAATATCTAAAACGCTAAAGTAAGACACTACCGGCTATTTGACTTTCGGGGTGTTTATACTAATCACATCATTATTTGTTTTGTTTAAAATTTGTTGCGCTTGAACAACTTTTTGTATAAAAGTTGCTTCATCTAATTGTTGTAACTTTTCCAGCCCTTTACTATTAGGACTAACGTTGTGCAAAGCCCAAGTTTTAAACTCATTAAAAGTCATTAGTTTATTGCTGTCGTTTATAATACTAGTTTCCTGAATATCATATACAGTTGACTCTTTTGCCTGTTGGGGTGAAAAACCCTTAAAATAAAGATCAGTTAACCCCGATGGATATAAGCTCAAATAATAGTCTATAAAATTGACCAATTTAAGGTCATTAATATATTGCCCTGCATATTGATACTTGTGTACAACCATTTTAGTTTCGTATCTTGGAGTGGTTTGACCACTTGGAATATAATTCCCAGATGCACCATAAGCGTCAGCAAAAACCTCACTGGAAATTAAAGCTAAGGTTATGGGTAAAATTATCTTTTTCATAATACCTCCTTATGCATACTGAGTGGTTAGTTTAAAGTGTGCTGGATATATACATGTTTTTCAACTCACACACATGCAGCTAATAGACAATACTACCAAATTTCTTTTGCAGATGATTCTTCCATGCACATATGTGCTATCGTTATTAATACTATTCTTAACTTTTCCTTCTTGTGTAAGGTTTAATAAATGATAAGCATCAATCGATTGACTTTACCAACCTAAACTTTTATTTTACAAATATCAACGTATTTTCAAATAAAATTACAAATTAAAAATACAATTACATAGATATAAAAAATAAATATAAGGTAAAAATATGCTAAACATGAAAACCTCGGCTACTGCCAAGGCAATATTCGTTACAATTATTATGGTAACATCAATGTTGGGAATTTTTATATCCGACATTTACGTTCCTTCTTTACCAAGCATTAGTAATGATTTTGGGACAAGCACAAATTTGCTTGCTTTTAGTGTCACCTACTATTTTATTATGTTTGCCTGTGCCCAACTTATATATGGTCCTTTATCTGAGCGCTTTGGTCGCCGCAAAATTTTCCTGCTTGGGCTCTCCGTTAGCATTGTTGGCACACTTATTACCATTTTTAGCATTAATTTTAGTATGCTTATGATCGGACGCACATTTCAAGCCATTGGAATGGCAGCTCCAATGTCTTTAGGGCGTGTTATATTACGTGATGTCATTCCAAATGACATCAATTATGCACGATTTATGTCATTTATGAGCATAGGCATACTCATAGCACCTGCTTTGGCTCCCATTTTAGGCGCATTCTTAGCCCATATATATCACTGGCGTGCAGATTTCGTCTTTATTATCATTTTAAGCCTAATTTGCTACGGTCTTGCTTATTTTTACCTTATTGAAACATTATTAAATCCTCAAAAAAGACTATCAGCTAAACTATCGCTACAAACCTATATTTGGGTAATTAAAAATAAAGTGTTTATTAAAAACATGGTAATTACAAGTACGATTATGAGCGCTATTATTACTTATTTATCTATAAGTGCATTTTTATTTCAATACTATTTTGGTCTAAGTGAAATCGATTATGCAATCGTCTTCGCTGTAGGAGAGACTTTTATTGCTGTTGGTATGTTTATTAACGGCATTGCCTTAAAATACATACCTATTGAGAAGGTTCAACGTCTAGCGATTTTTTTATTTTTCTTCTCTGGAATATTGATCACGATTCAAGCTATATTTTTCACAACTAGCCTTTCCTTTATTATGATTGCGGTGATTATTTTTAACTTCTCAGCGGGGATTATCTTTCCAACCAGTAGTGCTTTAGCTATTGTTACGTTTAAAACACGTATAGGTGCAGTTGGTAGTTTATACGGCTGTCTCAACATATTGGCTGCTGGCTTAATTAGTGGCGTTGCTCTAACCCTCCCTATTACCCCTAATTTACTCATTGCGCTATTAATTCTAGTTATGTCAATCGTTGCAATCTTAGTAACTTATTGTGTCCGTGACAAATAGCAACTTTTTATATGATCATTCACCATACCAGTTGCTTGCATAAAGGCATAACATATCTTGGGACCAACGAATGTAAAACCATTTAATTTTAGCCATTTACTCATTGCTTGTGCTTCATCTGTAAACGCAGGAACGTCATGTTGATGATAATAAATATCTTGGTTTTCTAGCGAAAATGTCCATAATTTCTCAACCACAGATAGATTCTCTTTAAGTTTAAGCCAACATCTTGCATTATTAATTACACTTTTAACCTTTAAACGGTTGCGAATAATGCCACTATTTGTCAGTAATAACTCCATATCTTCAGTGCTCATTAATGCCACTTTGCTGATTTCAAAACAGTGAAATGCTTTTTGATAAGCTTCTCTTCGCTTTAAAAGCGTTTTCCAACTCAACCCAGCTTGTGCACCTTCCAACGATAAAAACTCAAATAGTCTTTGCTCATCATACAAAGGGATGCCCCATTCATCATCATGATAAGCAATCATATCAGAATCATCTTCAGCCCATAGGCAACGCTTTATTTTCATTTTCTATATTCCTGTTTAAATATTAAGAGTTTGGTAACTTTTATTGCGAACCTTAACATGAGTCTTTAAAATAGCGTAATTTGAAAAGTAAGTCCCATATTAATGCAACTGTTACCCCATACAACACGCAATATTTTCGCTAATGCTCAAACAACATCAATCTCTTTAGCGTTAAGCGAATATATCAACCAAAATAGTCTTTGTACACACTTAGTTATTACTGAAAATGCACAACTTGCACTACAACTTTATGATGAGCTAAGTTTTCTATTAACAACTCAAGACGTTGTTTATTTTGCGGATTTGGAGATTCTGCCATTTGACCATTTTTCCGCTTCTGAAGACGTTATTTCTTCCCGCTTAAGTACTTTAAACCGCATCCAAAACCATGATCAACTGATTATCATTGCAAATGCCACCACACTTTTAAAATACTTACCCCCACAATCTTTTTTAAATCAACAAAGTTTCGTAATGAAAAAAGGTGATCGGCTTGACATTACTCAAAAAAAGCGTCAATTAGAAACAGTTGGTTACCAAAATGTATCACAAGTTATTAGTCGCGGTGAGTTTAGCGTTCGTGGCAGTATTTTGGATATTTTTCCAATGGGATCAGATGAAGCATATCGTATTGATCTATTTGACGATGAAATAGACAGCATTCGCACCATTGACCTAGAAACTCAAAGATCAAATAATCTGATTGATAAAATTCAGATTTTACCAACGCAAGAATTTGTCCTAGATAAGAAAAGCTTGGATCAATTTGCACAAAATTGGTTTTCGTTTTTACCACACGCCAAGTCTCAAAATCAAATTTACCAACAGATTATCAAAGGTCAAAGCATCAGTGGTATTGAGTTTTACTTGCCACTTTTTTATGAAAGGTTATGTACTATTTTTGATTATGTACCCCAAAAGACAATTGTTCATAGCATTTATAACTGTCAACAAGCGCTTGAGCGTTACTATCAAGATATTATCATTCGTCATGACCAACTGGCTCATGATCATCAGCGACCCATTTTGAGATATGATAAAGTATTTTTATCAGTAACTGATTTTAATCAAAAACTTCAAACCTTTAACCACATCAAATGGCTTAAAAACTATAAGCCAAAAGCAAATAATCTTATTACTGCGCCCATAACAGATATTCATGTGCATTATCACTATAAAGAACCCTATCAAAATTTATTGGATCTACTCAATGGTCAAACGTTTAAAAAAGTGATTTTCTGTGCTGAAAGCAGTGGTCGTAAAGCTTTACTTTATGAAAACCTAACAAAACTTCATCTTAAGCTACATCACCACACTAACTGGTCGGAAGCCATATCCACTGATGAGCAGTACATCATCATCGTAGCACCGTTTACGCAAGGAGTAATTCTTAATCAAAACTACGCTATCATTACCGAGTTTGATTTATTTGCAAGTCACAGTGCAATTAACTTACGCTCCCGTAAAATAAAAAAAGATATTGAGAATTTTCCAACTGTAGCGTTAAAGGATCTATCGGAGCTCACTATTGGTAGTCCTGTGGTTCACATTGAACATGGTATTGCCCGTTATGATGGCTTGACCAAATTAGATGTCGGCAATCAAGAGACAGAATTCCTCACTTTAAGTTTTAAAAATGATGAAAAACTTTACGTGCCTATTTATGCTTTACACCTTGTTAGTCGCTATAGCGGTACAGACCTTGAGCATGCACCAATTAGTAAATTGGGTTCCGATCAATGGGAAAAGGAAAAAGAAAAGGCTGTTAAAAAAATTAATGATGTTGCAGCTGACCTTTTAGATATTTACGCTAAACGTTTGCTTAAAAAAGGCTATGGTAATATTTTTAATGAAAACGAATATCTTGCTTTTTGTGAGGGATTTCCTTTTGAAGAAACACCTGATCAAGCTATTGCAATCAATGATGTAATAAAGGATATGATCACTGAAAAGCCAATGGATAGATTGGTTTGTGGTGATGTGGGTTTTGGTAAAACTGAGGTTGCAATGCGAGCTGCTTTTATTGCTATCAACAATAACAAACAAGTTGCCATTTTAGCACCTACCACATTGCTTGCACAGCAGCACTTTGAAAATTTCAGTGACCGTTTTAGTGAAACAGGTGCTAATGTTGATGTTTTATCTCGTTTTAAAACCACACGCGAGCAAGGTGATGCCATTGAAAAAATCAATAATGGAATGATTGATATTATAATTGGCACCCATAAACTATTATCCGATAAAATTAAATTTCATAACCTTGGATTATTAATTATTGATGAAGAGCATCGTTTTGGTGTCACACACAAAGAAAAAATGAAAGCACTGCGTACGAATATAGATATTTTAACCATGACAGCAACGCCTATTCCACGTACGCTTAACATGGCATTTTCAAATATTCGTGATCTATCGGTTATTTCAACACCTCCTGCTAAACGACTCTCTGTTAAGACTTTTATAAGGCAGTTTAATATCAGCATTATTCGTGAAGCGATTATGCGTGAAACCTTGCGTGGTGGACAAGTTTATTATTTACATAATAGTGTCATCACCATATATGACAAATCAGAGCAATTACAACAAATTTTTCCTGAAATTAAAATAGCTGTTGCACATGGACAAATGCGTGAACGTGAACTTGAAAAGGTCATGTTCGAATTCCAACAAAATCGTTACCAAATATTAGTTTGTACAACAATTATTGAAACAGGTATTGATATCGCTAATGTTAATACCATCGTCATCGAGCGTGCTGATAATTTTGGCTTGGCACAATTGCATCAGCTTAGAGGTCGAGTAGGTCGCTCACACCATCAAGCTTATGCTTATCTACTTACACCACCTGATGTTTCACTGACCAAAGATGCTAAAAAGCGGCTAGAAGCAATTGCTGAAACGCAATCTTTAGGTGGTGGTTATATGCTTGCAAATCACGATCTGGAAATTCGAGGCGCTGGAGAAATGCTAGGTAAAGAACAAAGTGGCAACATCCAAAGCATAGGCTTTAATCTCTACATGGATTTATTACAAAAAACAATTAATGCTTTACAAAAAGGGGAAACATTTGATGCAACAAAAATTAATCAATCTTTCCAGAGTGATGCGTCTATTGAACTTCGCATTCCAACGCTTTTTCCAGAAGAATATATTTTTGATGTTCACACACGTTTAGGACTCTATAAACGTATCTCTAGCGCTATGACTTCAGATGAACTCAATCAAATTAAGGTAGAAATCATTGATCGCTTTGGTTTGTTACCTGAATATGGGCAATACTTATTTGATATTACTTATCTTAAGCTAAATGCCACTGCAATTGGCATTCAAAAAATTGAAATGCACTCAAGTGGTGGCAAGATCAGCTTTATTACACCACTTAAATTTGACCCTATTCATTTGATCAAAATCGTCCAAATGCAAGCTCAAGATTTTCAGTTAAGTCAAGCTCAAAACCTCTTAATAAAAAAAGCATTACCCCATGCAAAAGAGAGAATTGCATTTATCAATCACTTTATTACCAAGCTTGAAAAATCGATTGTACCTTCGGCTACATAGGATACTCATACAAAAGGTTAATTAAGAACCAATCACCATCAATCACAACGTGATATTTAATCTATGGCTTTTACTCTTTTTTACATATAAATTGTATTTGCCAATTTAGGTTAATTATAAATACAGTACTTAAGCATTTTTGTTGCCAGTAAAGTGGTTGGACTTTGCTATGCTATGAGGCATAATAGTTCAATAAATCATGACTCGTTAAACAGGAAACCAAAATGGAAAACACACATAGCGCTAAACCTAATTTTGTTATTCAAAAAATTTATACTAAGGATATCTCATTTGAAGCGCCAAGCACCCCAGATGTATTTAAAGCACAATGGCAACCAGAAGCCAATATAAATGTAGACACTAACTCCAAGAAACTGGAGGGTGGGAATGTTTACGAAGTAGAACTCAGCTTAACCGTGACTGTAAAAAACAAAGACAAAAATGCATATTTAATTGAAGTATCACAAGCAGGTATTTTTACATTACAAAATATGCCAAAAGACCAAATTGAGCCAATGTTGGGTGCATTTTGTCCAACTACATTGTTCCCATATGCTAAAGAGACTATCGACAGCCTTATTAACCGTGGTGGCTTTCCTCAAATTAATTTAGCACCCATTAACTTCGATGCACTTTATATGCAAAGACTTGCTCAACAACAAGCAACTGAACAAACGCAACATTAAATTAAGTTTTCCTATTTCTAAGGGAAGACTGTAATTGCTCAAAACTTATCATCGCTTCACCATCTATTGTTTTTGTAGCCAGACTTTTTCGACTTTTATAAGCATAACCATAAATAATTTCATAACTGATATTTAACCCTTTTTTCTCCAATCGAGCTATAAATTGCTGCCAACGAGTTTTGCCTATAAATGTACGGCGCATTTTGGTATCGGCTAATGGCTCACCTAGACTTCGAATATCGCTAAATAATATAGTTAAATTATCATATGACAAAGTCAAAATTTCAGCATCAACTACTGGATTTTGGTAATACTGTTTTAGCAGTAAATCACCTAAATCGTGTAAATCAACCATTTGATTGATATGGGGATACGAATCTATGAATTGCCAGGCTTTTTTTAACTCTTGCAAAGTTGTGCTACCAAAACTTGTAAATAAGATGATCCCTTCCGGTTTTAGCCAATTTTGCCAGTTTTTTAAACATTTTACGATGCTCTCATTAAGGTGAAGCAAACAATTTGAAAGAATTAAATCAACTGGTTGTGATAACTCTGTTATGATTTTGGCATCTGTAAACCAGACTTTTAAATTTGTCAGATCTTCTGCACTCAATCCCTCAACATAAATGATTTTAGGAATTATTTTTATAAAACTAAGCTTATCGAGTAACCGCTTACCTATTTCAAGCTTAATAAAGCTTAGTTGGCTAAATCTTTGTTTGTTTTTAATAGAACGTTTATTGAATAAATTATAATCAAACATGATTGACATCATCGTTTTATAAAAGTGCCCTATTGTAACGAAGCTTTATGTAAATACCAAAGGTCTATTTCTCCCCCCTTAACTTATCTAAATAGCGCAATGATAACATATGATAAATAGGTTCTTTACAGACAATTCTTGAGGTAGCTGTACCTAACAGCGCTGCTAACATAATCGGTAACAGCATTCCTGTTGAAACATTACGTGTCATTTCAGATACGATGATAAAACACGTAATTGGGCTTTGCACAACGCCTGAGAAATAAGCAACTGTGCCAATTAAAATCACTGCACTCGCATATTTATCTGCAAACAAAAAACTCATCATATGTCCAAATCCTGCACCTGCGGATAAAGATGGCGCAAATATCCCACCAGGAATACCACTAATGAAAGATAACAACGTCGCAATCATTTTCCATAAACCAAAAAAAGCAGTTATATGTGTATCATAACCATTTAATAACGCTACTGCAGTATCTTTACCACTGCCATAAATAATACCACCTGTTAGTACACCAATCACAGCAACAACAAACCTTTCTCGGTATCTTCACGATTAAATTTTTCTAATCGACCTAAAAAGTGCATCACTGATGCACTCAATTGAATTGTTGGTCCTTCTCGACCAATCGATGCACCACTTAAAAAGCCTAGTGCTGTCAACATAAACTTCCCTAAGGCAATACGCATCGAAACAAGCCTGCTACGTCGTTGCATATTTTTAACTTTTAAGGCCGTTATCACTTGTGGAATACCACTGCCTTCTGCACCATCAAAATATGTTTTTAATAAGTAAATAATAACCATAAAACCAATTGGCATAATGAAAAGTGGCCAATAAGGGTGAGCTTGGCTAAGTGCATTAAAGCTATCATTTAAATTGTCACAAACATAGGCAAATAATACGCATATCAGACCTACCAAAATCGCTCCACCCCAGAAAATCAAACGCCTACGCCACGACGAAAAAGACATAAGCTTACGGGATTCAGTAAAGATTTTATCCTTTTTTAGCGCTTTTAAAGCAAAATATTTCATGAAATGTATCTGCGTTGGGTTTAAGGCAAAATGGCTTTACGCATTTTACGCTGGATTCCTTTGAAAAAAAAGCACAAATTGATTACTTATTATGACAAAATTAGTCAGTTCATTAGCTATTATAAAAGCATAAAAAGGTGTGAAATAACATGTTGCTTTTGTTCTTGTGTTATTAAATAATCATCATTGAACGATAGTAGGGTTTAAATAACTTAACACTGCCATATGATTGAATTTTACGAAATGATCTCATTCATTCCTATCGCTATCAGCTAACTTTTGTGGTGGCAGTAAAGATTCACGTTTAAGACCAAACAGGACAGCTAATACACCTGCAACATAAATTGAGGAGTAAGTTCCAACGATCACACCGAGAATTAATGCTAAAGAAAATTCGTGTAATGAAGGTCCACCAAAGAAATAAAGTACAACCACCACTAGCAATGTTAAGCCTGAGGTCATAATCGTGCGTGACAAAGTATCATTTACTGAGCGGTTAACTACCTCAATCACACTTGCTTTACGCATTTTATGGAAATTCTCACGTACCCGATCATAAATCACAACCGTATCATTTAACGAATAACCGATTACCGCCAATACTGCTGCTAAAGTTGTTAAAGTAAATTCCAATTGGAAGGCTGAAAACACACCCAAAATAATAATTGGATCATGAATAAGCGCAATGCCCGCACTAATTGCAAATTTCATTTCAAAACGAAAGGCGATATAACCAACGATACAGATCATGGCTACTAGAAGTGCTAATAAACCATTTGTTGCCAACTCTTTACCAACCTGAGGTCCAATATAATTCAAACTTGCAACCTGAGCTTCACTGCCTAGCGTCGCTTCAATTCTTTGCTTTAACAGCTGCTGTGCTGACTGACCTTCCTTATCAATCATCACTTGATTGTTTTCATTTTTTTGAATTGGTAGTTTAATCATCAAGCTATCGACTGAGCCAAAAGTCGTCACTTGTGCGGTAGGAAAACCATCTTTGGCAAGGATTTTTGCAACATCTTGCGTTGATGGTGCTATTTTATAATTGACTTGGACCTGATAACCTCCAGTAAAATCCAGTCCCATATTCAAACCACGCACAATTAAAAAAATGATTGATAATCCAATTAATATGATCGAAACAAGAGCAGTCCATTTGCGGATGCCCATAAAGTCGATATTTGTTGTATGCCTAAAAAACTCCATGCTGCACCCCTATATCCCAATTGATAATTTTTTAAGATTACGCCTAGAACCATATATCAAATTGGTCATCGCACGTGATACAGTCACCGCTGTGAACATGGAAGTGATAATACCTATAATAAGTGTTACTGCAAACCCTTTCACTGCTCCTGTGCCAATCGCAAACAAAATGATTGCTACAATAAGCGTTGTCACATTGGAGTCAACAATCGTCCCAAATGCGCGCTCATATCCTGCTGAAATTGCGCTTTGGACCGGCATACCATTTCTAAGTTCTTCTCGGATGCGCTCAAATACCAACACATTACCATCAATCGACATCCCAAGATTAAGTACAATACCAGCAATTCCTGGTAACGTTAAAGTTGCTCCTGGAATAATCGACATAATTGCAATAATTAAAATCAAGTTCAGCACTAATGCCACATTGGCGATCATGCCAAATAAGTGATAGTAAATTGCCATAAACAGTACAACCAAAACAAGCGCTACAATAATTGAAATCATTCCCTGGTCAATGTTTTGCTTACCTAGTGTAGGTCCAATTTGTTGCTCTTGAGCAATATGCACAGGAACTTGCAACGCACCTGAGCGAATCATAAGTGCTAAGTTATTTGCTTCACGCTGATCAAGACCTGTAATTTGAAAGTTTGCACCTAAAGCCGTTTGAATAGTTGCTGCATTGACAAGTTTTTCTGTTTTTTCAATACTATTGACTTCTTTACCCTCAATGACTTCTTTTTTATACGTTGTATTAACAAGCATAACACCCATTAGATTACCAACATGTTTACTGGTTATCTCCCTAAAATGCCCTGCCGCATCTGAACTTAATTGCACCGCCACAATTGGTTGACCTGTTTGATGATCAACTCCAGGTGAGGCATTAACAATCGAGCTTCCACTGACAACAGAACTTCCTTCAAGTTGATAGTAAAATGTATGTCCACTTGAGATTAATGGATACACCTTAATACCCTGCTCTTCTACTTTCAAGCGATCGATAACAGGAGAAACGATATAGAAACTCGCAGTAGATGTGCCTCCTAATATTTGTTTTGCTCGAGCTGCATCTTGAAGACTAGGTAACTCAATAATCACACGTGAGTCACCTGATGCAGCAACAGAAGCTTCTGCTACACCTAGTGCATTAATACGATTACGCATAACAGTCACAACCTGTGAAATGGCTTCTTGCTTGATTTGTGCAATCAACTGGCTATTAAAGCTTATTAGTAGCATTTTGTCTTTAAGCACGCTATAAACAAGCTGGTTATTTTGTGTTTTAGTGTAATCTGACTTTAAATAATTGACAGCCTTATCTAAATCCCCGCTACTTGCAAATTGTAAGGCAACATAACCAATGCTGCTATACGTCACAGGCACGGAAAAATCTTTGCTTAATTTAATTTTTTGACTTGCTTTGAGCTGTGATTCCAGTGTAATTGTGAACTTTTTAAGTCCCTGAACAATACTCTCTAAAGTATTATCTAAACGCGCGTTAATTGCCGATTGTGTGTCAGCTTCTAACACCAAATACATTCCACCACGCAAATCAAGTCCAAGATTCATGGGTTCAGCACCTAATGCTAATAGCCAGTTTGGCGTATTGCCTGCCATGTTAAGGGCAACAATATAATCATTACTAATCGACTTTTGTAAAAGCGTACGTGCCGCTATCTGATCTTGTGCATTTGAGAAACTAACTTGCACAACTGTACTTGATTCTTGATGCAATGATTTATATGGGAGCTTTTGTTGCTCTAATGTATCTTTGATTTGACTGATAAGAGACGCTTTAATTGTGCCATCTTTTGGTGATATTTGTAATGAAGGTGTTTCACCAAACAGGTTTGGTAAAGCATAAATGATTGCCAAAATAGCAATCATTAGAATCATCAAATATTTCCATAAAGGATACTTGTTAACCGCAGCTTTTTGTCTAGGATGAAGCATAGTCATAATACCTTATTGATTATATGCTTGAGTTGTATAGAAGGTAGCAAAAATTAATTCGTTTTAACGGCACCTTTTGGTAAAATGCCTGAAACAGCATTTTTCTGTAGTTTGACTACTACATTTTCTGCAATTTCAACTTCAGTATAATTTTCGCCCACCTTAACAATTTTGCCCAGAATACCTCCTGTTGTCATGACCTCATCACCTTTAGTCAGTTCAGAAATCATTTTACGTTGCTCTTTATTTCGCTTCATCTGTGGACGAATTAACAAAAAATAAAAGATAGCAAAAAATGCAACCAACATTAAAATAGAGCTCATCGCACCGCTACCTGTTGCAGCTACACCTTCAGCAAATGCAGTGCTTGTTAATAATAAGGTCGATAGAATCACAACTAATCTCTTCATTTATTGTCTCCTGTTATATCTAAAATTCTGGCTTATTTCAAAACCCAACTAATGTACATGACAGGTGGTACTTTGACAACAACTGTCTGCTGTAAATGCAGCATCCTCATTAAAAAATGAGTGATCTCTAGCAACTTTTATGGAAATTGACTCTATCTCAAATAGCTATTTCTTATTCGATTAACTATTTATGACTTGTTTAAATCAGCTTTTACAGCCTTATAAGCTGCTGACAAATATAACCACATCGAATAAACCGTTAGAATGACTGCAATATAGAGCAGCACAAAACCGCTAATTACCCACAAATTAGTAAGATCCTTTGGTTTAAGCAACAAAAGAAAGATCGCCACCATTTGTGCAGCTGTTTTCACCTTGCCAACAAACGAAACTTTTACCACAGCACGTTGTCCAATTTCTGCCATCCATTCACGCAAGGCAGAAACAATAATTTCACGACAAATAATGATAATTGCAGGAAGCGCCACCCATGGGTACGGATATAAAGCAATTAAAAGCCCAAGAGCTGTTGCAACCATAAGCTTATCAGCAACAGGATCCAAAAAGGCTCCAAGCTTCGTCGTTTGCTCAAAATAACGCGCTAAAAAACCATCCAACCAATCAGTTATAGCCGCAAGTAGAAATATAGTTGCGCTCACACCATGATGATGTGGAAACGGTACATAGAAGGCAACCACTAATACAGGTATCAATAAAATCCGCAACATGGTTAAAATATTAGGGACTGTCCAAATCATCTTATTACAACCATTTTTCCTAACACTTTGTTAGTGTAGCATTGGCTTATAAGTGCAACAAGCCTTTACTTTACACCTGTATGCCCAAAACCACCAATGTTGCGCTCACTCTCGCTATTAAATTCATTAACCGCTACAAAATTAACCTGCACCACCGGAACAATGATCAATTGTGCAAATCGCATCAAGGGCTCGATAATGATATCTTCATTTGAGCGGTTCCAGCAAGATACCATCAACTCTCCTTGATAATCCGAATCAATGAGTCCGATAGAGTTACCTAAAACAAGTCCCTTTTTATGCCCTAAACCTGAGCGTGGGAGTATCATACCTGCTAGCGATGGATCCGCAATATGAATTGCAATACCGGTAGACACAAGCTCACACGCATTAGGTTTAAGAATAAGCACCTTATCAATTGCAGCATGCAAATCTACTGCTGCTGCTCCAGTTGTACCATATTTAGGTAATGTCGAAAAAATTTCAGGCTTTAATAACTTTAACTCTATTGTTGGAATACGCATTTATATTTTCCTTATAGCTGATCAATAAAACGATCAAACAACCATACTGTATCAACAGGACCAGGTCCTGCCTCTGGATGAAACTGTACTGATGAATATGGCAAGGTTTTATGTTTAATGCCTTGAATAGTATGATCATTTAAATTTCTAAACCATACATCCCAATCATTTGGGATGGTTTTCTCATCAACGGCAAAACCATGATTTTGAGAAGTCAAATAGCTTCGATTCGTCCCCTCTAATAGGCAAGGATGATTTTGAGCACGATGACCAAATTTTAACTTATAGGTTTTAGCACCTATTGCAATCCCCATAATTTGTGAACCAAGACAAATACCAAAAATTGGCTTTTGTGGGCACTTTGCCATTGCTATTTTCAAGAAGTTTGCTGTTTGCTGGCAACGAGCAGGATCACCTGGACCATTCGAAATAAATATACCATCATAAGGTTCCTTCGTATAATCATAATCATATGGCACTCGTTTTAAAGTTACCCCTGAATATGAACAAAGGTAACGCCAAATATTGGCTTTCATCCCGCAATCTACTACAATAACCTTTTTCTGACCATCACCATAGACAACAGACTCCTTAATTGTGACCTCAGCAACTAAGTCTAAATCGCTAATATCTGGATAGCTTATGGGCATATTATCGCCCACAACAATAGCTCCTGCAACCACACCGTGCTGGCGTAAGACTTTGGTGAGCGCTCTCGTATCGACATCTGCAATAATGGGAGTGTTGTATTTTTCACACCACTCCTTCAAGGAGTGCTCACCTTGCACACGTGCATAAAATGGTGCCAATTCTGACACAATAATCCCGGCAGCATGAATTTGATCTGATTCCCAATGATCCTGGTTTTCAACACCATAATTACCAATCATAGGGTATGTAAAGCAAACTATTTGCCCCTTATAAGATGGATCGGTCAATACTTCTGTATAACCTACCATACCAGTATTGAACACAATTTCGCCAAAATTAATACCTTTGACCCAATCTGGAACCTTACCTTCGAATACATCTCCTGTCTGTAAAACCAATTTTGCTGGAATCATGAAAAAACGCCTTGATTGAAGTTGACCTATTCTATGGGAAGCATCCTCAGATTGCAAATAAGCAAAAGGATATTTTAAAGTTAGAAAGCATTTTTAGAATCACCTCATTAAAATTTTACTCTAAGTATCTAATCAAGAGTATTCCTATCACAATTTTTAAAGCAGCATCCTTGTAGAAATAGCATACTTATTGTAGTTGGAATTTTCATTATTTTGTATTACTGTAGCACTCTAAAGTTCAAGCCTGGAGTAATTTATGACATTAAAGCAACACATAGTAACAGGGATTTATGATGGTCAAACAAATAATGTAGTTCATCGTAAGATTACAGAAAAAAAGTGATCAACCTTCGTAAAGCAGTATTACAATGATAATCGTTCGAATACTGGTGCAAGGACCTTTTGAGGATGGACTGGACTATCTTTACCCTTTTTCTCATCCCGTGCTTTATACACGTGTTTTAGTTCCTTTAGGAAAGCGCAAGCTTATTGGTATTATTAGCCAAATCAATCCTGACTGTGCCGTTACTAAGGATAAGCTAAAGCAAGTGATCAAAGTGCTTGATTGTAACGCCATCGTTTCTAATCGTACCATCGTGCTCATTAATTGGCTTTCAACCTATTACCAATGCTCACTCTATCAGGCATTAAAATTGGCAATTCCTAAGCTTCTACTACAAAAAGAACAAGCTTTTTACTCTGAAGTAATTGAATATAGATTAGCGAATTCTAATATTAAACTTGCCAAAAATGCACACAAACAAAATCAGTTAATTGAATTACTCAAGCAACGTCAAGTTCTCAACCATAGTGAACTCATTAAATTGGGAGTTCTGCCACAAACACTAAAAGCTTTACTAAATAAAAGCGCCATTCAGAAATACGTGTATCCATATAATCCGTTTTATAACACACAACGACAAACGTATCCTAAAACACTAACAACAGAACAACAAAAAATAGTCTCAACAATTTCTACTCGTTTAGATTATTTCAATACAATACTATTATATGGTGTAACTGGTAGTGGAAAAACGGAAATATACATTGAAACAATCAAACCTATTGTAGAAAAAGGTGGGCAAGTTTTGATTCTTGTTCCTGAAATCAATCTCACACCACAAACGCTTAATCGCTTTCAAAACAGATTGACTCAACCAATGGCTGCTATTCATTCACAACTAACAGATCAAGCACGGTTAGATGTTTGGCTTCATGCAAAGGAAGGGAACATTAATATAATTATTGCCACCAGAACTGGGCTGTTGTTTGATTTGCCTAAGCTTAAAATGATTATTGTAGATGAAGAACATGATGCATCCTACAAACAGCAGAACATACCCAATTATCATGCGCGAGACGTTGCAATTATGAAAGCACAAAAGTTCAATGTTCCAATACTCTTGGGTAGTGGTACACCTTCTCTGGAAAGCTATCATCATGCCATTTCTAATAAATATCATTTGATTTCTATTAAAAAACGAGCACTTAATCAAACACAAAATACGATACACATCATTAATATGCAAAAACAACAAACTGTCTTAGGTTTAAGCCAAGTATTGATCGATAAAATACAACAAGTAATTGCTAAAGGTGAACAGGCATTGCTGTTTATTAATCGGCGTGGATTTGCACATAGCCTTATTTGCCAAGCATGTGGTTGGTGTGCAAACTGTAACCACTGCGAAAAACCTTATACCTTGCACAAAAAACCCCAACACCTAGCCTGTCATTTTTGTGGAAAGGCAAAAGAAATCATTACTGAATGCCCAAATTGTAAATCACATGATTTAATTGATTTTGGTAATGGTACCGAAAAGCTAGAAGACCAGCTTATGGATATTTTCCCTTATGCCAACGTTGCCCGCTTAGATCGCAGCTCAACACAAAGAAAAGGTGAGCTTGAAGCACAATTAAACAATATCAAAAGTAACCATATCGATATTATTGTTGGCACGCAAATGATCACCAAAGGACACGACTTTCAGCATGTCACACTGGTTGGAATTATCAATGCTGATGCTGGGTTTTATAGTCAAGATTTCCACGCTATTGAAAAAACTGCGCAATTAATTACGCAAGTGGCAGGAAGAACAGGGCGTGGTAATAAAAGTGGAGAAGTTTATATCCAAACTTATCAACCAGATAACTCAATTTTGCATTTGATTTTACAAAAACACTATGAGCAATTCTTGCACCATGCACTTGAAACACGTAAACTTTTAAACTACCCACCCTTTTCCTATCAAGCATACATCTACGCACAAGCCACAAAAACTGAAATGTGTACTTATGCTTTGCAAAAACTCTATCACAGCTTATCTCACTATAACCTACACTATCAATTTAAATGTGACATTTCTCCTGTTTTGCCAGCCATTAATATCAAACAAGCAGGTTATTATCGATTTATGTTGATGCTCACAGCAAAAAACCGCTCAACTTTGCAAAAACTCCTTAAATCCATTAAACATGAAATTGCAACTACACGAAAAAAAGTAAAAATCACAGTTGATATCGATCCGATCGAAATTAAATAAAGTCAATAATGGGTTACTTGAGTATCATACTAATGATTTGTTGCACACTACTTAATTTACCTTCTAGCTTTTCATCTAGATCTAAGAAATAACCTAAATTTGGGTAAAGGGCATAAACTGTCTCTTTCGCCAAATCACATTAAGCACTATAAATACCCCCAACTGTCAAGATAGTTGAGAGTATTATACTTACTCATCCAGCTTTACGGATAGCTTAATATTTCCAGCATCCACAGCTTCCTTCTAAACACCAAATAGCACATGCTTATGGCAACAATAACGATATGCTGCCCATAGAACGATCAACTGAAAAATAATGGCAACAGCTAACACCCATATAGGTCCATTAAACCAGAAGATTAACATTTCAGCAGCCGCAGGACCAATAAGCCAAGTTGGCTCATCTCTGGTCACAATTCGCTCAAGATTATCAAAAGTATGAGCGACCCCCTTTGGGATGATGAAATCTGGAAGGAGAATAACTGACAATTACCTGACTTCCTTTTGATGGCGAATCCTTATTGCAGTCAATGAAATACCCAGTGATTTTTCTGCCAGTGTCTACAAAAAAGTTAACCGATTATTTTGACCAAACTATATCTTATTTAGTCAAATAACCAAGTTAATTAGCGCTAAATCCATCTGTTTGTGCATGCCTGCCTTAAGCGAGCTTAGCTCAATATTTTCATCCTTACTAAGACTCAGAAAACATGCCAGGTTTTGATAGAGCACATTGAGCTTTTCCGTGGCAAGATCGCAGCTTAACACATACTTTTGCTCTTGGGTAATACAGACATAGTGGTGTTTTACCAGTAGCGCTAGCAGCTCATCCAATGCGTTTAAATCAACATCTAAGCCAATTTTAATCAACTCATTTTTACTCACAGCCCGTTTGCTTTTTTGCTGTTCATAAAGCACTTTTAAAATTTTGATCGAAAGCTCAAAACGCATGGCTTTTCCTTGTCCGCGCAAGACTGGCTCAAGACTTAACATGCGAACAACGATCGCACCAAGTAACAATAACTGCCAGGAAATGGCAACCCAAAGGATAAACAACGGAATGATCACCAGGGTACCATACAGCATCTCATAGGTCGGCAAATTCAGCGCGTACCAAGCAAATGCTTTTTTAGCCAGATCAAACACAAGCGCCATCAACAAGCCGCCTAATATGGCGTGCTTAAGCTTCACACGCGTGAAGGGCACAACCTGATAGATAAACGTAAATGCGATTAAATTAAAGACAAATGGCAAAATCTGCAAAAAATTCACAAACCTGCTCACACCATCATTAAGCCAATGCCATGACAGCAAATATGAACTCAAACCCAAACTTGCACCAACCAGTAACGGTCCCAAACTCAACACCGCCCAATATAATAAAAAAGCTTGGGATAAGGGGCGCTCTTTTTTGACCTGCCAGATGTCGTTGAGTACTTTTTCCAGTGAACGCATCATCATAATACTGATAAAGAACAATACCACCACAGCAGTAATTGGAAGCCCTGCACGATTTTGCATGAACATTTTTAAATATTCATTCACTACTTCACCTGAACTTGGCAGCATGTTTTGTAAAATAAACTGCTGAAAGTCACCCTGCATACTCTTAAAGACAGGTAACATACTTAAAATAGAAATTGACACCATTAACAATGGCACCAAGGCAAATAGACTCGTTAATGCTAAGACCGATGCTTTGGCAAGGCAATTTTGTTGCATATATGCTTTAAACACCCATACCCAGAAACTTAAAAATCGCTTACTATAGTGGCATATTAACTTTGCCATAAGGATCCTTTATGCAGAACATTTTAATTCTTTATTATAGTCAGGGCGGCTCTACAAAAGCAATGGCACATAAGATCGCTCAAGGTGTTGAACTAACGGGTTTAGAAGCAAAACTTAGAACAGTGCCAAATATCTCTAGCAACTGTGAAAAAACAGAGCCTGATATTCCCAAAGAAGGTGCAATTTACGTCACTAAAGAAGACCTTATCAACTGTTCAGGTATTATTTTAGGTAGCCCTACACGCTTTGGAAACATGGCAGCCCCCCTTAAATATTTTATTGATAGCACGACTGATTTATGGTTTAAAGGGACACTCATCAATAAACCTGCCGCTGTCTTCACATCTACCGCTAGCTTACATGGGGGACAAGAAACTACCTTGTTATCAATGATGTTACCACTTTTGCATCACGGTGCGATAATCGTTGGCATTCCTTATAGCGAACCCTCACTCCAAAATACCCAAACAGGGGGGACTCCTTATGGTTTAAGTCATTACGATGGGATCAATTCAAATAACTCGCTTTCAAATGATGAAATCATCCTAGCCAAGGCACTTGGCAAGCGAGTTGCAGACATTGCAAAACTTAAATGATAATGCTTATCAATTGAGTTGACTCAAACTCAACTGATAGCTATAATGCCAAGCTACTTGCTAACCAATTCACGATAATTATGACTATTAAAACGAAGCAGGCTTATAAAATCCTAGGATTTAACGACAACTGCCCTCGTAACTACATGCAAAAATTACTCTCACTTGGTTTTATTCCAGGGGGTAGCTTTTATATTGCTAAAAAAGCACTGTTTGGTAACCCTTACCACATTACCATAAAAAACTTTTCGGTTTCACTTCGCAAATCAGAAATTTTATTCATGCAGGTTGAAAAAATATGAAATATGCAATCATAGGTAATCCCAATTGTGGTAAAACGACTCTTTTTAATGCTTTAACTGGGCTTAAACAAAAAGTAGGTAACTGGAGTGGTGTTACCGTCGATAGAAAGGTTGGTTATATTGAATCTGATAATCAACGCCTTGAAATCGTTGATCTACCTGGCATTTATACACTAACCGCAAGCGATCAATCTTCAATTGATGAACAAATTGCATCACGCTTTATCGTCGAAGATAAGCCAGATGCAATTATCAACGTCATTGACGCATCAAATTTAGAGAGAAATCTCTATCTGACCATGCAATTAATCGAGACAGAAATTCCTGTTATCTTAGTAATTAATATGATAGATGTTGCAAATAAAAAAGGAATTGTCATAAATTATCAAAAGCTTCAAGAAACGTTAGGTTGTATGGTTGTTCCAGTCATTGGTCGTAAAAAAGTAGGAATTGATGAGCTAAAAAGTGCGTTATTTCAAACACACTCATCGTCTTGTTATACATTGGAACAGTATTACCCAAACGAAATAAATGCTTTAACCAATACTTTGACTGAGCTTACTCACGATTATCCCAATTTATGGCTTGCTACATCGTTAGCAGAAGATAACTACCTGTTAAAAACACTATTTGACGGTATAACTTACGAGCGCTTACAACAATTAAAAGCATACTTTAAACTTGATCAGAAAACTGACATCGCTTTATCTACTGCACGCTATAAGGCAATTGAAAACGTCATCAAAAAAGTCTGTAAAACTCAAGCAATTACACCCCATAAAACCACTGAACTGATTGATAAAGTATGTATGAATAAATACCTTGGTATCCCAATATTCTTATTTGTAATGTACTTAATGTTTGAGTTTTCGATCACTATTGGTGGTGCCTTACAACCTTTATTCGATAATACATCAAATATAATTTTTATTGAAGGCATGACCCATTTAAGTTTATACCTTGGCTTACCTTTATGGCTTGTTGCAGTGATTGCACAAGGGATAGGCTTAGGTATTAATACCGTCTTAACCTTTATTCCACAAATTGGTTGCATGTTTTTATTTTTATCCTTTTTAGAAGACTCTGGTTACATGGCGCGTGCTGCTTATGTCATGGATAGATTCATGCAAGCGATTGGACTACCAGGGAAGGCTTTTGTGCCCTTGATTGTTGGGTTTGGCTGTAATGTGCCATCGGTAATGGCTGCACGAACACTTGAAACACGTCGTGATAGATTAATGACAATCATGATGGCACCCTTTATGTCCTGTGGTGCACGCTTAGCGATTTTTGCAGTATTCGCCGCAGCGTTCTTTCCGCATAATAGTGCCTTTATTATATTTAGTCTCTACATCGCTGGAATTATTGGTGCTATTGTTACAGGCTATGTTGTGAAATTTGCATTGTTAACCGGTCAAAGTACCCCCTTTGTTATGGAATTACCTGTCTATCATCTACCTAACCTTAAAACCATTTGCTTCAATAGCTGGGATCGCTTAAAACGTTTTATTTTTCGTGCAGGGAAGGTGATTATCCCGATTTGTGTATTAGTGGGAACGCTCAATAGTATTGAAACAAACGGTCAAGTTATAGCAGGAGGGTCTCCACAATCTATACTTGCTGAAACTGGACGTGCTATTACACCAATTCTGAAACCAATGGGAGTGTCTGAAGAAAACTGGCAAGCAACTGTAGGCTTACTTACAGGAACCTTGGCCAAAGAAGTTGTTGTTGGCACATTAAATACTCTTTATACTCAGGAAAAACCTCAGAGTCTTGCCGCCACAGCTGATGAAACATTTGACCTTTTGGAAGGTCTTGCTGTATCTTGGTACGACACTGTTGATAGTTTCAAAAACATGAACATTGGTGCTTTTATTAATCCATTCTCAGCTAATGAAAGTGATGCTAATATGGATAAAACAGCGATGGGTTCAATGATTATTGCTTTTGGTTCTCTGGCTGCCGCATTTTCTTATATGTTATTTGTTCTACTTTACGTTCCTTGCGCTTCAGTGATTGGTGCTATGGCACGTGAAGCTACACGTGGTTGGGCAGTAATATCTGTCATCTGGAGCACCTCAATTGCTTATACAGCTGCTGTTATCTCCTATCAATTAGCACAATTGACCATAGCCCCCTTGCACGCATTGAGCTGGATACTTGCAGTTATTATTTATATGGCAATGTTAGTTATTATAATGAAGCGTTTGTCACAAAAGCTATGCTTTAAACTAGAGCTCAATCAAACATGTTTAAAAGACTGTGGAACGACTGCTAAAGTTTCAAAAGTTACTTCAAATTGCCATTAAAATATATTGCAACACGATAATATTAGAAAGAAATAGCAGCTCCTGTGATTAAATCATCTAAACTTTGCAGTGGTCCCAATGGGCGAATCTCATCAATATAGGCTTTACGTTTAGGCTCACCTGACCATAGCTTATAGACGACAAGCTCATCTTGAATAATAAATACTGCTTGAAACCCCCAGCCTTCTTTCATTGTTTCTCGACGAAAACTCGTTAAATCAAGAAAGACATTACCAATACGTTTTTCATAGTCGTAATCGACATTGACAACGTATGCCTGGCAATGCTTAAACATGCTTAAACATTTGGCAACAGGAGCAGGAATATTCTTACCTGTACTCAAAGGGTCAAAACGAATACGTGTATCTAAGTAATTTTCAATCTTAACATTATTGGCCGCGTATGGATCAAAACCCATATTTTTTAACTCATTTACACTTGTTTTATTTGGAGTGACTTTATCGTAAACCTGTTGAATACTATCAAAAGATGACCACTGGTCATTACGCTCAATTTTTTTGGATGGCAAAAGAAAGCTGCATCCACTCAAAAATGTTGCAAGTGCAAAAACTGTGAGGCCCATTTGCCTGTTCATTGCAACTGTCCTTATGCTTTTCTTATACTTGTATAGTTAAAGTATAGTTCAAGCTCATTAAATATACAGCAATTCCAAAATATCTCCAAACCATATATAGGAAGAGTTTTATTGAAAGTAATTAAATTGCTTACTATCAAGAGTTTTTGCACCCTATCCTATAGTAAGTTTTTTACATATCCTTATGAAACAATTTATAGTTATTAGCTTATATTATCTGTACATTATCAATATATTATATTGCATTTTAAAAATCTTCGTCTAAGTTTCTAATTAACTATCACTTAAGCTTATGAACAAATCATTCACTGGAGTAACGCTATGAATAATCATACTAATAAAAAAAGGAACCTTCTTGTAAAAGCTTTACCTTTTGCGATTGGAGCTTTACTAATAACAGGCTGTAGCATTACCCCTACAGCTGTAGAGAATGAAGCTCAATTGAACAACACTTACAAGGGATTTCATGAAACAATAAAACGACAACCGCCAATTGATCACAAAATTACTTTAGCAGAAGCAATTGCACGCACTCTCAAATACAATCTTGATCACAAAGTCCAACAAGCACAATTGATGCTGGAATCTGGAAATCTTAAAGCCGCCTATATGGAAATGCTGCCAGCGCTTAACCTTAATGTTGATTATAGTTTTAGAAATAATGAACTGATTCAAAACCTCGTCAATGCTAATGGTCAAGTGACTCCTGGACAACAAAGTTATACACCACGAGAAGTATTAAACCAATCTTATGGGTTACAATGGAGTTTGTTAGACTTAGGTTTAAGTTATACCCGTGCTCAACAGCAAGCCAGTCGTGTAATGATCGCCGAAGAAGAGCGCAGAAAGATTACCCAGCAACTCATTCAAGAAGTGATCTCTGCATATTGGAAAGCCTGGACTGCACAAACGATGGTAACCGAAGTCACCCAATTTAAAGAAAAAGCGGAACTTGCTTTAAAACGCTCCAAAGAAGCTACAGAGAAAAAAGCCAATACCCCACAAATTGAGCTGGATTACCAACAAGTATTGATTAAAGCGATTCGTAAGATTAATCAACTTAAAGCCCAAATCGTGGATGCCAAAGCCAATCTTACACGATTAATGAATGCTGAACCTAATAGTAATTTTGAACTCTCTGATCCAGGCACAAATTTAATGACCTTACCTAATATTTCACCTCAATTTGAAAAAATGGATACATTAGCCCTAATCTATCGACCTGAATTAAGACAAGCCTCTTATCAGGCTGAAATTGCCAAAAAAGGTATTCAAGCTGCAATTATTAATATGCTTCCTGGTATTGATTTTTCATTTGGTTATAATACAACCAATAATGAATTTATGAAAAATCAATATTGGTTGGGTGGGAATATTGGCACATCACTTAACCTTATTCAAACCTTGTTAAGTGGTCCTTATGCCATTAATCTTGCTAATCAAACTCATAGTTTTGAGCAACTTAAACAAATTGCAGCAACAATAACAGTGCTTACCCAAGTGCGCATAGCCTATAGCAATTATTTATTATGGCAAGAGGATGCAAATTATGCCTTGCAAGAATCTAAAGTATCGATGGCACTATTTGAACATGCCAAAAAGCTTGAACAGGCTAATCAAGGCAATGAACAAATCACCATTCGTCGCGGAATAGAAGCAATTTCTGCACAATTTGATAAGGATGTTACTCTTGCACGAGCACATGATGCCTTGTCTAAGCTTTATCAATCAATTGGTTTAGATATTATGCCAACTCAAGTACGTGAGCTGCCACTAGATCAGTTACAGCAAAAGGTAGAAGAAGTGTTAAAGGCACAAAGTCAAGGTCAATTTAACCAGGAAATCGATAAAGCTTATTCTGACATCAAACCTACCTTAGATAAAATCAAAGTTGAAATGGTAGAGGAACAGAATAGCATACAAACGGAAATAATTGATGAAAAAATGACAACTGAAGCTATACATACAAATAATAACAATCATCATTCTCATCAAACCCCTCAAGTTTCTGATTCCACTGAATTGACTAGCGTTTCTGAATCTTCACGCTCTTTGAAGATAGTTGGGCCTTCAATACATTCTATGCCCTCTAACAGCGCTGACTCTCATTAATCCACACACACACTTTGCCTCATCTTGTACTTTTTACGTATTTCCGTTAGCATAACGACACTTAATAAAAAACCTTAACGCTTAAAGTTCAGCAAGAAAAGTGTGTACATCAATGCAACTATTTGTGGTTTTGTATTTTTTTGTGTAAGCACATTTATCTACGTTTTATTGATCAATACTCTTTTTGTGTAACCCTTCTTAAAATTTCAATAAAATGTTACATTATTCTATAGATTTAAAATTGCATTACTTTGAAAACAACTTAAACTAAACTCAACCGTTGTTTTTTAATAAAAATGATTATTTTATGATTCAACACTTTTTTAAACCCGCTAAAGCGGTCACAATGTTACCAGCTACAACAGTTGCCAAACTCTATCCACATTGGCGATTAAGAATGTTTTTGGTCGCTTATATTGGCTATTTTACCTATTACTTTGGGCGCAGCAGCTTTGATATTTCTAAGCAATATATTACTACTTTAACAACCGATCAACTTGGGTTTATCGGTGCTGCTTTAGGAATCGCTTATGGCTTGAGCAAATTCTTAATGGGGAATGTCTCTGATCGCAGCCATGCTAAAGTCTTCTTAGCAACAGGGCTATTAATTTCTGGTACTTTAAATTTACTTCTACCTTCATTCTTAAATGCTGGTGTTGCAATCATGTTTTTTGTAATGTTTTTAAACGGCTGGGGACAGGGCATGGGGTGGCCTGCATGTGCGCGCATCATTACCCACTGGTTTAGTGATAAAGAGCGTGGTACCAAAATGGGGATATGGAACACCGCACATAACGTTGGAGCAGGCATATTTGCAATCGGCGTAGTGCCATTAGGTATATTTTTATTTAAAGACAATTGGCATGGTCTTTTTTATCTTGCTGGAATTTTATGTATTTCTATTGCCGTGCTTATTCTCATTTTTGGTGCAGATACACCTCAATCTGTCGGCTTACCTCCAATTGAAGATTATAGCCATGACTATCCACCTGTGGCATGTGCTAAAACCAAAGCAGAACGAGAAAAAGAGTTAGGCGCAAAAGCAATATTTTTTCAACATGTGTTAAACAACCCTTGGATTTGGACAATTGCAATTGCTAATGCATTTGTTTATTGTGCACGTTATGGCCTTTTAAGCTGGTCCACCTATTATCTTGTACAAGTGAAACATATGTCTATGACAACAGGTTTGCTTGGCTTTGCTTTATTTGAGTTACCTGCCATCCCTGGAACAATTTTAATTGGTTGGTTAACAGACCGTTTATTTAATGGTCGTCGCGCACCCATGAGCGTTATCTGTATGGTGTTATTTATTGCTGTATTATTTGTTTATTGGCAAAGCAATACACCTTGGATAATGCTACTTTCTCTATCCGCTATGGGAATATTGATTTATGGACCTGTAGCCTTAATTGGTATTTTAGCAATAGATTTAGTACCAAAAAAAGCAGCAGGAACAGCTGCTGGATTTACTGGACTTTTTGGCTACTTTTTAGGAACGGTTGGCGCACAAGCCGTCATTGGCATAATTGCAGCTTATTATGGTTGGAATGAAGTATTTATTTTCTTACTTACAGCAAGCATCATTGCAACTATTTTACTTGCATTGTGCTGGAATCTGCATAATCGTAAAGAAGCATAACTAAATAAATTACTGAGTTTTCTTACTACTAGAAAATAATAAAAGTCTTAACTAAAAGCAATTGCTAACAATACCATGCTATCTCTTTATTTACAAACCCCTTCTGTTATACTGTTTTGACTTAAAGAGCTCATTCATTTCAAAACATCATGAAAGCACAAAATTACGTTTATTTTTTCGCTATTTTTTTAGTTGGTGTATACGTTTGTGCTTATGATATGTACATATCTGCCTTGCCTTTATTGCAGCAAGATTTTGCAGTAAGTGTTAGTCAAAGCCAATTAACGCTTACCTTATTTGTTATAGCAGGAGCAGTTTTTGCAATTCCTGCTGGAGTTATCAGCGATAAATTTGGTCGCAAAGTAGCTCTCATATTATATGCTTGCGTAGTTGCTCTTGGCAGTGTCATTTGTCTTTTAGCAAACAGCATTTACATTTTTTATTTGGGACGCATCTTACAAGGGATTGGCGCATCTGGTTTATACATTATTGCAATTGCCATTCCTAAAGATTTACTGACTGGCAACGAATATGTCAGAGCCTGGCAAAGCTTAACACTTTTATTCTACGTTGCCCCCTCTATCGCCGGCTTTATTGGTGGTTATATTGTTTACTTTGGTGGTTGGCAATCGGTTTTTAATAGCGTTATTCTTATTTCAATTTTAACTTTATTTGTTGTACTTATTTACTTTAAAAATCCGCCTTCTCATGAAAGCGACCAAAAAATTTCCAGTCGCAAAAAAATGGTTAACATCCTTAAAAATATAAAGTTTCTAAGTTATTGTTATATTACTTCTGCTGCTTGGTCAGGGATGTCAATTTTCTATATTTGTACACCTTATATTGTCATCAGTACACTTGGTTATAGCACAATTATTTACGGTTGGTTGTCCTTTTTACTTATCCTCTTTGGTGCCATTGGCCGCTGGATAAATATTCGTTGGCTACATGGAATAATGAGTTATGAGAAAAGCGCTTTATTATTTTCATTTGTAGCGGTTTTTAGCGGTTTGTTATTTATCTTTGCGTATTTAGCTCCCGTGAATCTTGCCATCTATATTATAGGTATCAGTGCAATTTTATTTGGTTTCTCATCTGCATTAGTAAGCGTCAATTCATCGACTATTGCTTTCTTGCTCATAGAAAAATCCCATAATGCAGTTGCATCGTCCATTTATGGGCTTAGTCTTGACCTTTTTATTGCTCTTTCATTAATTTTTGCCAATTTAATGTATCCAAATTTGATTTTACTTGGTGGCATGATTACTTGTTTTTATATTTTGGCAATTATTTTGATTTTTAAATTTAAGACACCAAAAAACTACAACAGCTTAGCTATCTGATCATACAGGAAAATAGTAAACGCTAATCAAAATTCAAACTTATACTGAAATTACTGCGACCCTTTCTTAACAATTCGATAATCTGAACGATTAGCAATTAAGTTTTTAACACAATTTGCATCGGCAAGGGTAGAGGTATCGCCGATTTGCTGTTCTTCAAAATGCGCAATTTTACGTAATATGCGACGCATAATTTTACCTGAACGCGTTTTAGGCAGCATTGGCACCCATTGGATTACTTTAATACTGGCAATAGGACCATACGTTTTGCGCACCCATTCCATAATATCTTGTTTAAGCAATTCAGATGGTGTGATACCTTTCTCTAATATTACATATGCATAAATGACTTCACCTTTAATTGCATCTGGAATGCCAACAACAGCTGTTTCTGCAACAGCTTCGTGAGAATCGATAACACTTTCAATTTCAGCTGTACCAATTCTATGCCCTGCAATGCTGATTACATCATCTAACCGACCACTTATCCAATAGTGCCCATCTTTATCACGATATGCACCATCTCCTGGGAAATAATAACCTAGATAAACATTAAAATAACTATCCATATAACGCTTATGATCACCCCAGAGCGTACGCATCATCCCCGGCCACGGACGTTTAATAACAATTGCACCATAATCATGTGCTGTTAACGCACCCTTTAGTTCATTGGCAGTGTTTTTATCCAAAATCGCAGGCTCAATCCCCCAAAAAGGATACATTGCTGAACCTGGTTTCTGATATTGAGTATGATCAGGTGAAATCATAACCCCACCTGTTTCAGTTTGCCACCAAGTATCCACAATTGAACACTTCCCCTTGCCTACTTTATCGTGATACCAATGCCAAGCTTCACGGTTAATTGGTTCACCAACTGTTCCTAAAATACGTAACGAATCTCTTTTTGTATTAGCCAATACGGCATCATCACCTTCTGCTTGTAAAGCTCTTATAGCCGTAGGTGCAGTATAAAAAATATTCACTTTATATTTATCAACCACATCAAAAAAACGTGATTTTTGTGGATAACTTGGGACCCCTTCAAATAGCACGTTTGTTGTGGCATTAGCCAGTGGTCCATAAATAACATATGAATGTCCTGTAATCCAACCGACATCAGCTGTACACCAATAAACATCACCATCTTTCAAATCAAAAATCTGTTTGTGTGTTGTTGCTGCATAAACCAAATAACCTGCTGTAGTATGTACTACACCTTTTGGCTTACCTGTAGAACCTGAAGTATATAAAATAAAAAGTGGATCTTCCGCATTCATGGGTTCAATTGGACAGAACACGTCTACTTGCTGAGCAAGCTTATAATAATGGACATCAATTTTATCATTCCAATTATTTATGTTGTGGGCATGCTCAACCACAAGTACTTTTTCAACTGTTGGGCAGTTTTTGATTGCTTCATCAACATTAGTTTTCAGTGGAATAGATTTTCCACCTCTATAACCGCCATCTGCAGTAATGATAAATGTACACTTTGCATCATTAACACGATCAGCGATTGCAACAGGGGAAAAACCACCAAAAATAACTGAATGTACCGCACCAATACGCGCACAGGCAAGCATAGCAACAGGTGCTTCGACAATCATTGGCAAGTAAATACAAACTACATCACCTTTTTTGACACCAAGGGTTTTAAGAACATTAGCAAAGCGATTAACCCTATCGTAAAGTGCTTGATAACTCAACGCTTGACTATGTTTAGGGTTATCCCCTTCCCAATAAAATGCAATTCTATCTGCATATTTTGACAAATGGCGATCAACACAATTATAAGAAACATTTAAGATACCTTCTTCAAACCATTTTACATTTCCTTCTTGAAAGGATCCACTGGTTACAGTATTCCACGGTTTAATCCAATCAATAATCTCACTCTTTTTTGCCCAAAACGTAGCATTATCATCAATGCTTCGTTGATATTGTGTCAACCAACCTTCTGACATCTGCAATTTCCTTTTTTGCATATTAACTATAACAAAAGGCTAACAAAAAAATCTGCCTATGGCTATATTGTTATACTTACGGTTTTTCAATGCTAACTATTTTATGCTAATTCAATATTGAAAATGAGCAAAATATTACTGAATATATTTTATTTTATCAGTATGATGCTCTTAATTTTACAAAATAAAATGATAAACCTTATTAAAGTCATCTATATTAACAAACCAAATCAAGGTTGTCTTATTGGCTTTTATTTCAACGTTCTGCTGCTTTTTACCAAGATCAATTGTATAGTTACCTGCCTTAAATTGATTTTCATAGAGTTGGATATTATTTGGCAACAAAAGCCAACTGCGCTCATCTGCTTGTGCAGTGACAAAACTATAGATTGAGCCAGCTAATAAACCCCAGCCACCAGCCTGGTTAGTTGCCTCATAAGTGGCAAGTGACTTTACTACCAACCGAATCACTTCACGCGTGATAATCACAGGGTACTCCTCTGTCAACGATTTAGTTGCCATTTGAGTTGTATTGACGAGCAACGCTGTCTGAGCACGATCTTGAATCCGATCATTTTGAGCAACATATATGCTTTTTTCTGGTAACAACGTATATTTGGATGGGTAGTAAGCGACCGCTACTTCTTGTAAACCAAGCTTGCCTAAAAATAATGGTAGTTTAATCGCCTCTCTAGGAGTTACAAAACCTTGTTCATAAATTACAACCAAACGCCCTTTGCCATTTTCATAAGCACTTCCTCCATTAAAGCCACGCTCTATTTCTTGATATGTGCGTAGAACGTAAGGATTATCTGGAAGCACTCGTTTAGCATCCTTAATGGATATAAACGCATTATTGTAATTCTCATCAAATGCTTCATACAAGATGCTTGCTAAATAATAACCAAATCCATTTTCATACGCATTGGTAGCATCCTTTACTGAACTAAACATCTCATTAATTTCTTTAGATTTTTTAAGTCCTAAGTTTTCTTCATCAATATCGACCTTAGCAGTATCTTTTTGATATTTACTTTGCATATCCTCCACCATTAATTTTTGTTGATATGTCCAATATTGAGCATTGCTTAACTGACGAATGGCAACTAAAGCGCCACTTAAATCATTTTGTGATAAATAATTTAGCGCTTGATATGGATATAAAAATGTCATCGCATAATCAGGTGTAGAAAAAGGTAATCCTCGATCATTGGTTAATACTGCTCCCATATTTTGTAAAACTTTTGACACCTGGACTTTTGCAGCCATTTTATTGGTCGCTACTGTTTGGATAACGGCTTGATAGCCTTTTTTTGATCGCTCAACGTTATCGTTTAATTGTGCTAAACGTGCCTGCTCCAATAAATATAGATTATCTTCTGTTGGATTATCTCCAAACTGGTTACTAAAAGATTTCTGTGCTGCTTTAGCATCTCCTTTAGCTAAATCAACTTTAACTTCAGATATTTTTTTAGGATAGGATGCTGAAAAAGTGGCACAACCTGATAACAATAAAAATATAATACCAACAACGCTAAGTATTAAATTTTTGTAGCGTTTTACTTTGTTATTCATATATACCCCGTCCCCATTCAATTTGGTTGATATAAAGACCAATTACAGTGCATGCATCACGCATTAGCTCACTTTTTGAGAAACAGATAGTTTTCCTCACAAGGCGCTTTATCCTCGTTCTAAACGTTTAAAGATTTACGCTCAATCTTCTGCGTGTTGCGTTTCCAACGTTGTGATACTCCTTAAGGAATACATGTGAAGTAAGTGATTTTTGTTTCCTTTACCAACCAAAGGTGCTACGTTTTTGAGTCTTACGAATTTGTTTTTGGTCTTGCCACACGATGATACCAGTTTTCAAGTCAATCATTTTTAGCGTAATCAAGAAGAATAAAGATTGCTGGTTACTATTCATTGATTGCATATCAGCAATGCTACCATAAATCATGTACTGTGCCCCAATTTGTTGCCCCATTTTGATTGCAGTTGCCTGATCAACCATGCCAGAGCCTGCTTGGTAGTCCATTTGTTCTTTCATTTCTTTGACTTGAGACATATCGGTAAATTGAAATTTACCACTATTAATAATCTCAGTGGAAACCGTATTGGCTAACATCCCTGTATTAATATGCTCTGCTGTTTCATTCTTAATGGTGCTAAAGAATACAACAGGCTGTGCACCTGCGGTAATGCGCGCAATTGCAGGCGATGACAACATACCACCAACCATTTTCTGGGTCGTTGTTTGCAGATCAGTTGAATTAAAATTAATTGAAGTAGTGTCAACACCTTGTGGGTCAACATAGCTTACATTGCCTGAGCTTGCACAACCTGCTAGTAAACTTACCGACAATAAAGTAGGTAAAAGGCATATTTTTTTGATCTTGATATTTAATCTCATCTTTACTCCATTATTCCGAAATTTAGTTTGTCAAATTCAGTTTGACGATGATTTTATGTAAAAAATATTATTAGTTCAAAACTTATCTATTGAAATAATAAATAAAAAATCTTTTCTGATGGTTACAACGTTAAAAATGATTAAAATGCACACAAATCACGAGCTTTTAACGTAATATTGGAACACTGTTCCCATAGTTTCTCACTCGCCATTTTGCCATTCTTATCAGTATATGGATAATGACCTTCAGCCGTTAATCCACACGCCTTAGCACATTGTTTAACCTGATTCTCATCAATTCGATACCAATATTGCGTACGCCCAAATAATGAGAAACCAATATAACCTCTTACATAAAGTTTGTTACCATTTTCTTGGACTTGAATTTTACAGCTATAAACTTTGCCATTAGATGGATCTAAAATTGAACCATCATCATATAAAGCACCATCTGAACCCTCTTTTTTCCCACCCTTGATAAAACCCCACATAATTTTAAGATCTTGCACTTGATTGTTGGGATAATTTGAATAATCAAACTGATAACCGTTTTCATTTCCCTTTCCACATTTCTTACATACTACCTCAGGCACTTGCTTTTTCCCATCTACAATATTCACAAATGGCACCACAATCTTGCCTTCCAGTTGACCATTTTTGCCTTTATAAACTTGTAGAATAGACTGGGCTTGCTTTCCGTCATCAGTATACTGTAACCAATAACCCACTGGTGAATATAAGTCTTGCTGCCTATTATGTTCTACAATTGTTTGATCATTAATCATTTTTGGTATTGTATTCTCAATATTTCCTGGTGAGTTTAACTCATCTTGTGCATAAGCAGGAATGCTGATAGCTATCCAACATATTGCTGCTATAGCTAATAATTTTTTTTTCCTCATTTGACTTAACATTTTATCTCCTTATTGATGAATTTAACATTTTGATTCATGTAGGGCAGTCACCAAACTATATCCCTTTGCAATATTGTACGCATTTTTGTTAAAACTGCTAATACATCTTTATTTCTTGTCCACTTCTAAAGTACTCTTTTCTAAGTTAGCTGAATTTCAGTGGCTATTGCCCTCGTTTAACGCCAGGAATAGTAGTTGAAAATATATATTTGACTGTTATGATGCTCAAAATAACAATTTTCTATAAACATAAACTCAATCATGCCAAAATTTCTAAAACCAAGTTATCTGTTATGGTCATTTTTTATTATCTATGCGGCGCTTTGGGTCATAACTCCATCCATAGTGAGGTTTGTTACACCAATGGATTCAACAGAAGGAGCTATGTGGGGACAAGTATTGCAATGGGGCTATCCAAGAGATCCGTGGTTTAATGCACTTTTAACAAAAATAGCACTTTGGATGAGTGGTGATCGCGATTGGAGCGTTTATTTACTCTCTCAAATGATGGTACTTTTAGCAGTCTGGTCAGTATGGCGTTTAGGGCGAATGATCCTTAAAAACGATTATTTAGCCTTAATCGCAGTGATTATTTTAGTTGCTATCCAATACTACAATTTAGGGGTGATAGATTTTAACGACAATGCTTGTGAGCTTGGGCTATGGCCACTTATGTTTTTATATTTCTACCGAAGCTTAACAACTAACCGGTTAAAGTACTGGCTTTACTTAGGCATAATAGCTGGTATTGGAATGATGGCAAAATACTATACTGCTGTCCCCTTAGTAGCTATGCTTCTATTTATGCTCTTTGATAAATCAAACCATAGATTTTTTAAAGAGTACAAGATATATCTTTCACTTATTATTGTTTTTGCTATTTCAACACCTCATGCAATTTGGCTACTTAAATATGATTTCGTTCCGATTCAATACTCTTTATCAAAGTTAAATCATTCAGCAGATACAACAAGCTTTTTCACCAAACATTTCGGCTATGGCATTAATTTTTTCTTTGCGCAAATTGGTACCTTTATCGGAGCTGTAGCAGTCTTTTTACTCGCCTATTTTGGAAAAACAACATCACAAACTAAGCTAAATGAAAAACCCTATATTGATCAATATAATCGTCGATTCTTATTCTACGTTGGTATTGCACCATTTTTATTGACAGTGCTTATTTCAATGGTTTCGGGTTGGAAAGTTCATACGATGTGGGGCATTCCTCTTTTAAGCTTATGGGGAGTGATTTTAATTGTATGGACCAAACCAATTTTAACTAAAAGCTAAAGTATATAGAGTTATTTTAATAGCCGCCTTAGTGACCATTTTATTAATGATAGGTTATAGCGTTTCAATATCTCGTAGCCAAACTTCTAGCGCAAATTACCCAGCGCGCACTATTGCTAAAATCATGACCGATTCTTGGCATGATCGTTATCATACACCACTTAAGTATGTAGCAGGCTATAATCGTCCAGTTAGCTATATGGCAAGGTATTCTGAAGATCGTCCAGAAGGATTGATTGATTTTAACCCAAAATTAAATCCAGCACTTAATATGAGGGACTTGCAAGAAAAGGGAGCTGTATTTATTTTAATTCCACAAATGGAAGGCCCATCTAGCTTTTCTAAAGAGATTTTAAATGAATATCCAAATTTAGTTATCACGCCATACCAAGAAGTTAAATGGGAAAGGCACAAACCTAAGCAACAACCAATACGTTTTCAAATAGCTTATTTACCCCCAGCAAATGTAAATCGATAAGATATTAGTTATGCAGCTAATCTTTCCAATCATTTTTTTCTCGTTACTCAGTGTATACTCATCAATAAATAAATTCCCCAGAAAAGGTTTTTTGCACTACAATTGGCGTTAAATTAATAGGAAAAAACTAACTACTAGATTCAAAAAGGACGTTATGAACTTTTTTAAATTAATTGAGCTGCATACTTTTTTGCTTATCTGTGAAATTTTAATTTTAATTGTTGTCATTCGCATGGTTGCTGAAAAACAAAAACCAACGAGCATGATGGCATGGCTATTAGCAATTATCCTGATTCCTTATGTAGCGGTTCCTTGCTATTTTATTTTTGGTATTCGCAAACACAAACGCAAACGTCATAAACATGTATTTAATCTACGTAAAATTGATCACGTTGATGCTTCTCATCCTCACACCATTCGTACGATATTAATTAATCAAGACATTCCTGCCCCCACCAGTAATAATCATTTTGAGCTTTATTTAGATGGGATTGATGCCTATGAAGCACTTATTAAACATATACATAAAGCACAACATAGTATTTATATCAGCACATATGTCTTTCAAAATGACCATGTTACCTTAAGACTTCTCGCAGCACTAACCGAAAAAGCTAAACAAGGTGTCACGGTTAAATTGTTGATCGATTCACTTGGTTCTTACCGCGTGTATTTCAATCAACGAACTTTTAGGCACTTACGTAGAGCAGGTGGGAAGGTATGTTTTTTCATGCCTATTATCCAAATGCCATTTCGAAACTATATTAATTTTAGAAATCATCGCAAAATCTACTTGTTTGATAATCACAGTCTTTTAACCGGTGGCATGAATCTAGGAGATGAATACCTAGGACCTACACATTGCAATAAACGTTGGGACGATATTTTGTTTAAAATTGAGGGTCATGCAGTATGCCATTTTCACAATATATTTGCTTCAGACTGGGAATATTCTGCAAAGGAGCATATTCCTAATATGACTGAAGTTTCAATGAAAAAATATTATGGTCAAAACTTATTACAAGTTGCTCCATCAGGTCCTGATATTCCAAATGATGCACTTTATGAATCACTAATTGCGGGCATTTATGCCGCACAAACAAGAATTTGGATTGTCACCCCTTACTTTGTACCATCTGACTCATTACTTGAAGCGTTGCAAATTGCTTATTATCGAGGGCTTGATGTCAAGCTGATCACTCCCAAAGTTTCTAATCATTTGATTGCTGACTTAGCACGTAGCAATTACATGCGGCAACTTGCCAAAACTGGCATCGAAATTGCCTTATTTGACAAAAAAATGATTCATGCCAAAGCTGTACTTTTTGATGACACAGCTGTGATGCTTGGTTCTGTCAACTTAGATAATCGCAGCTTATTTCTTAATTATGAAGTGGTAACTTATGCTTATGAAAAAGCGATTATCATACAAGTGGAAAACTGGATGAGTGAATTTTTAAAAGATGCTGATAAGCAATTACCTTCCCTAAATAGAGCACGTAAATTAGGGGAAAACATGGTTAAACTCCTTGCACCTCTCTTGTAGATTATGTTTAAGCCGACGCAAATTACCCAAAGCTGCAAAACTCAAGTTAAGCTTGAGTTTGTCCCAATACGCTTTAACCTTCTAAGCTGGAATATTTACAAGATAAATCATAAAACACCTTACGCTTTTCAACATTTTATTAGGAGTCTACAACAAGCGTTTGGCATTGGCTTTTATTGCTTGCAAGAAGCTAAACATACTGATAGTAATACCTTTCCCCTGAGCGATTTTTGTTTACATTTTGCTGCAAATTTACAACTTAAGAACCATGCCTATGGCGTGATGACAGCAAGTAACGTTATCAGTCACAAGGCACAACAAATCTTATCCAAGAAGACAGAATTTCTCTTTAAGACACATAAGTCTAGCCTTGTGAATCACTACTTATTTGAAGATCAAACCCCCCTTATTATCATCAACGTCCATGCTATTAATTTTAATAACTCTCGCGTTTACGCCGAAGAGATTGAACAACTTCAAGATTATTTGACTGAGTTTAAAGATACGCCACTTATCATTGCTGGTGACTTTAATAGTTGGAATAAAAAACGTAATTATCTTATTGAACAGTTCTGTATTGCCCTTAATTTAATCCAAGCGCAATTTGAAAACAATAAAAACATCAAACGCTTTGCTAAACACCCATTGGACCTAGTTATGTATCGCAACCTCACCTGTGAATATGCAATCGCAATCGATAGTCAAAAAATTTCGGATCACAATCCTCTTTTATTAAAGTTTATAAAGTATTAATCCAGCCATCACATTTGACTATTGTGGCATTAGGTTATGTAATAAAGAGCATGGCAAAAAATTTTCAATCGATCAAAGGCTATTGAAACGCATTAATCACTTAACCCTACTTGCTGTTTTGTCAACAAAGCCTCGAGCACAACAGAATGCACATAACCAGCAACTCGGTAAGGATCAATTTTGGATACTTGACGAATCATAGTTGAAGATAAACATGTATATTTCTCATCAGGTGTTAAAAAGATCGTCTCAAATTTTGGATTTAAATGACGATTGATATTAGCCATCTGAAACTCATAATCAAAATCAGACACTACACGCAAACCACGAATCACAGCTTTTGCATTAACGTGTTTGACAAAATCAGCAATAAGCCCTTCAAGATAAACAACTTGAACACCTTCCATTTCTGCCAATACTTTACGTGTAATTTCTAAGCGCTCTTCTTTAGAAAATAATGTCTTTTTACCATCACCTGTTGATATTGCTACGATCACTTCACCAAAAAGTGCTTTTGCTCGCTTAATTAAATCGATATGTCCTAAACTAATTGGGTCGAACGTCCCTGGATATACTACTTTTATCACAAGCTTTCCTTAAAATAAGCCAAGTTCCAATTTTGCTTCCTCGGTCATCATCTCTGAATTCCAGGGGGGATCAAACACAAGCACGACATCAGCTTTATCAATATTAGCAAATTGTTTAAGTTTTTCTTCCACATCCTGCACCAATATTGGTCCCATACCGCAACCTGGGGCAGTTAAGGTCATCTGAACCCCAATATGATAGTTACTATTTTCCAATAACGTAGTTGAAATGTCATAAATTAAGCCTAAATCAACAATATTAACTGGAATTTCTGGGTCATAAACTGTGCGCAATTGTGCCCAAATTAAATCCATATTAATTTCATCGCCTGGTTTCACGTCAATTTTATCACTGGGCAACAATATAATTTCTCGATTGATTGCATCAGCATCTTTGCCATCTAAGTAAACTAAGTTACCCATCACATTTAGTGTGAAACTTGCACCCATTGCTTGAGTCACTAAAACTTCTTGTCCTGGCATGAGTGTCATTTTTTCGCCATAAGGCACCGTCGTAACTTCTACCTCACGACGTAAAATTGCAACGTCTGACATCTTCATTAACCTTTCAACCCCTCATCTATAACGGTAAAACTCTCACCACAGCCACAACGTGCTGACTCATTGGGATTCTTATAAACAAGTTGTGACAAACCAAGTTCTCTTTTAATGTGATCAATTTCAAGACCATTAACATATTGCAAGGCTTTAGGATCAACAAAGAACAAAACGCCTTGTTCTTCTAGTCTAATAAACCCTTGCGGTAATTCATGAATAGGCTCAACAACATAAGCTAAACCTGAACAACCTGTGGTCTTGATACCGATTTTAATCCCAAGTCCACCTATTTTTTCCAAATGTTTTTTAAAGTGCTTTAATGCCGCTTGAGTAAAAGTTACTGGTCGCTCAATATTTGGATCAAACTTTTCTATCATAGTTTTTCTCATCAGGTTTATTCAATAAAATAGTACTGATATGGTATCATTTTATCTTAGATAACGCCAATAATTGCAAACCTTTCAAATATATTAATAGCATGATAAATTAAAGTGTATATAGCACCCCATCGTCACAAAATTAAACGTCAATATTGACAACATTTAGCGCATTGCTTTCAATAAAATCTCGCCTTGGCTCAACGTGATCTCCCATTAATGTTGAAAATAACTCATCTGTGGCTACTGCATCAGCAACGGTAACTTGCAACATTCTGCGCTCAGAAGGATCCATAGTTGTTTCCCACAATTGACCGGGATTCATCTCACCTAGTCCTTTATAACGCTGGATATTTTGACCACGCTTAGCCTCAGTAATTAGCCAATCTACTGCTTGATCAAATGTATCAACATATTCTTTCTTATTACCGCGCTCAACATAAGCACCAGGAGCTAACAAACCATTTAAAGTCTGACCAAGCTCAACAATGCTTTGGTAGTCTTTACTCTCAAAAAAACTTAGGTTGAAAAGATAGTCCGTTTGCACGCCATGTAATAATCTAGTGATATGTAATTTTATTAATTTTTCATCTTCATGAGTTTCGACCTTGATATCTGAACTATAAAATTCATAACCTGCAGTCATTGTATTAATATGTTCAGCAAAGCTTTTCCACCAGTAAGTAATATCTTCTTCACTCATATTAGCCGTAAAAGGTACATAACTTATTAATGCTTTTAAAACTCGTTCAGGATAGCGTCGCGCTAAGTTTAAAATTTTCACTTGTGTTTTTTGATGTTGGTGATATAAAGCCTCTAAACCTACGCCTGCAATTGGTGGAATATTCTCACCTGGATAAATACTTGCCCCTTCAATCCCAATATTACCAAGGTATTCAGATAAAGCTGTGTCATCTTTAAGGTAAGTTTCTTGCTTGCCTCGCTTTACTTTATATAAAGGTGGTTGTGCAATATAAATATAGCCACGCTCTACTAACTCAGGCATCTGACGATAGAAAAATGTTAACAATAGTGTGCGAATATGGGAACCATCAACATCTGCATCGGTCATAATTACAATTCGATGATAACGTACTTTCTCTGGATCATATTCATCACGTCCAATACCACAACCTAAAGCTTTAATCAAAGTACCCACTTCTTGTGAAGCAAGCATCTTGTCAAAGCGCGCTTTTTCAACGTTCAGTATCTTACCCTTTAATGGTAAAATAGCCTGGGTTCTTCTATCACGTGCTTGTTTAGCAGAACCACCCGCTGAATCCCCCTCTACAATATAAAGCTCAGACAATGCAGGATCTTTTTCTTGGCAATCTGCAAGTTTACCCGGGAGTCCTGCAATATCAAGTGCACCTTTTCTTCTAGTCATTTCACGCGCTTTTCTTGCCGCCTCTCTGGCACGTGCTGAATCAATAATTTTACTGGCAATCAGTTTAGCTTCCGTTGGGTTTTCAAGCAGAAATTCTTGTAATTTTTCATTAACTAGCGCCTCCACCGCAGACTTTACCTCTGAGGAAACCAATTTATCTTTTGTTTGTGAGGAAAATTTTGGATCAGGGACTTTAACGGATAGGACTGCTGTTAATCCTTCTCGCGCATCGTCACCTGATGTGCTAATTTTCAATTTTTTATTCAAGCCTTCTGATTCAATATAACCATTTATCGTACGTGTTAATGCTGCTCTAAAGCCTGATAAATGTGTTCCCCCATCACGCTGCGGGATATTGTTCGTAAAGCAGTAAATGCTTTCTTGATAAGATTCATTCCACTGCATCGCAAGCTCAATCATCACACCATTTTTCTCACCTTGAATATTGATGATATTAGGGTTAAGTGGAGTTTTACTGCGATTTAAATGCTCTACAAACGCACTGATCCCACCTTCATACTGAAAAATTGCTTGCTGATCGTTGATCTTATCAATCAGTTGAATCTTGACACCTGAGTTTAAAAACGAAAGTTCACGAATACGTTTAGCTAAAATATCATAGCTAAATTCAACTATTGAAAAGGTTTGAGCTGAAGGTTTAAAACGAATCATCGTCCCTCTTTTTGTTGTATCACCTACCTCTCTTAATGGTGCTAATGGTTCACCATGTACATAAAACTGCTCATACTCTTTACCGTTTTTCCAAACACGCAACTCTAAGCTCTCTGATAAGGCATTCACTACAGAAACACCCACACCATGAAGCCCCCCAGATACTTTATAGGAATTGTCATCAAACTTACCACCTGCATGCAGTACGGTCATGATCACTTCAGCAGCAGATCGACCTTCTTCTAAATGGATATCAACCGGAATCCCACGACCATTATCACTCACTGAAACAGAACCATCGGTATGGATTGTCACGATAATATCATCACAATATCCAGCAAGTGCTTCGTCAATTGAGTTATCAACAACTTCAAATACCATGTGATGTAATCCTGATCCATCATCGGTATCTCCAATATACATTCCAGGACGCTTACGAACAGCTTCAAGACCTTTTAAAACTTTAATATTTGACGAATCGTAGTTTGTAACATCGGACATTCAGTCGCTCCATTTTTACTTAAAAACAAATCACGCGGAATTATATCAAACATTGCAACTAAACACCTTAAATTATTGATATTTGGAATTAGAAAGTGTATTGAATACCGACCTTTGCTGAATCAACGCTCATACTTGAGTTTATAACATCTAGCTGTTTCTTAATTTCCTCAACTGCTGTCCCACCGATTACCTTTTTACTATTGATTGCAGAATCAATCGTTATCACTTGAAAAATATCTTGTTCAACGTTTGGAAAAAACCGCTGATATTCGGTTAATGTTAGCTCTTTAAGTGGACGACCTTCATTCAATGCAAAGCGTGTAATTTTACCTACTATATGATGAGCTTTTCTAAATGGTACACCTTTTTTAGCAAGGTAATCTGCAAGTTCGGTGGCAACACAAAAGCTATGCTTATAATCCTTATTTTTTTTAATCTTTAAACTCGCAATAGTAATCTTGGTAATCCGTAATATATCAATTATTGTATCTACAGCACCAAACAATGCTTCTTTGTCTTCTTGTAGATCTTTGTTATAACCTGAAGGTAACGCTTTTATCGTCGTTAATAATGCAATTAAATGACCATAGATACGTCCTGTTTTACCACGTACAAGTTCCATTGCATCTGGATTTTTCTTTTGCGGCATAAGTGAGGAACCCGTTGTTACTTCATCGCTCATCTCAAGTAAATCAAATTCAGTTGTTGAATAGATAATCATATCTTCAGCAAGGCGGCTTAAATGTACACTAACAAGACTCAATGCCGCCATAAATTCGATGATATAATCACGATCACTCACAGCATCTAAGCTATTTTTTGAAACTTCACTAAACCCTAATTGTTTTGCTATTTTATAACGATCTAATTGCCACGAATTACCTGCAATTGCACCTAATCCTAAAGGTGAAATGTCCACACGTTTTTTGACATCTGATAGTCTTTCAATATCACGCTTGAGCATTTCATAAAAAGACAAGAAATAATGACCCCATGTAATAGGTTGTGCCTGCTGTAAATGGGTATACCCCATGAGTGGAACATCAATGTTGGTCTGTGCTTGTTGACACAAATCGTGTTGCAAATTTTGAATAAGATCAACAACTTGATCAATGTGATCCAACACCCATAATCTTGTCGCACATGAAACTTGTTCATTACGCGATCTACTCGTATTGGCTTTATAAGCTAAATCACCTAACTTCTCGACTAAACTTTGCTCAACAAAAGTATGTACGTCTTCTACCCCTTCCCAAATTGCTTCTTGAATCAACTTGGGGTTTTGCTGGTTATCTTTTGCAATTTCATCTAGCGCTTGATGGAGTGCACTTAGCTCAACTTGTGTTAATACACTAATATCATAAAGTCCATGTGTAAAAACTTTACTCGCTTTAATATCATAAGCTAGCAAACGGTAGTCAAAACGAAGCGATGCATTAAATTGTACAAATAACGGATTGTTATCTTCACTAAAACGCCCACCCCATAGTTTTTGCTTTTGGTTATCTACTATTTTTTCTACCATTTCATATTCCTCATTGTACTAAAAAAATCTATGAAAAAAGCAATTCCTTCATTAATTTGTTGAATATAAATAAATTCATTCGCCGTATGCGAGCGTGCTGAATCTCCTGGTGAAAATTTAACACTAGGACAACTCAAAATTGCTTGATCTGAAGTCGTGGGAGAACCATACGTTGTGACACCTTGTGCTAGCAATGCTTTTACTACAGGATGATTCAGTGGTGTTGCACTTGGTTTTATTCGAGTTGAACGCGCCTGTACTTCTGATTGCATATTTTGCTGCATAATTTTTAGCACTTCCTCATTACTATAAGCATCTGTTGTACGTACATCGACAACAAAATGACATTTATTAGGCACAATGTTATGCTTAATACCAGCTTCAATCATGGTAGCACTCATTTTAATCTCCCCTAAACTGGGAGATACTTTGTCAAATTTATAGTTTGTCAACCATTGTATATCTTTAATTGCTTTTAAAATCGCGTTTTCACCTTCGTCTCTTGCCGTATGTCCTGATTTACCATACGCTATACAATCACAAACCATTAATCCTTTTTCACTAATCGCTAAAGCCATACTTGTGGGCTCGCCGACAATTGCAAAATTGATTTCACCAAAAAATGGTAACGCCAACTCCAACCCATTTCTACCTGAAATCTCCTCCTCTGCTGCTGCACAAAACATTAAATTAAATGGCAAATGCTCCTCATCATAAAAATAAACAAAAGCACTTAACAGACTCACCAGTGGTCCACCTGCATCATTTGAGCCTAACCCATAAAGCTTCCCTTCTTTTATGAAAGGAGTGTAAGGATCAATTGTATAATCTTTCGAGGGGGGCACCGTATCATGATGCGAAACAAGCAAAATCGATGGTTTATACGTATCAAAAAATTTATTTTTGGCACAAACATTATTGCCAATTAAAGTGGCATCAACACCTTTGTCATTTAACCATGATTGCAATAAGCATGCTGTTTTATTCTCTTGTTTCGAAGGCGACGGAGTAGCAATAAGTGCTTTAAGTAGGGCTAAAGCATCACATTTCATCTTAAGCATTTCTTTATTTTCTAACTCCATCTTAGACATGTATAGACTTCTCTTTTTTAACGATTGCTGTACCTTTAAACTTCAAGCCTGTCAACAGTTGAATTATTTGCGTAGCATTACTCACATAGATTTTACTAACCCCCCGCTCTAAAGCACTAAAGCAATTTTGAAGCTTAGGAATCATACCTTCTTTAATCATGCCTTGAGCATGGCAGTCTTTAAACTTATCTTCATCCAATACTGCAATCAACGAATCAGGCTGATCAAGGTTTTCATACACACCTTGTAAATCTAAACAATAATAAAGCTCAATCTCAATACCTTGAATGATGGCCAAGTTTATTGCAATGCTTGCGGCAAAGGTATCGGCATTAGTGTTTAATAACTGCCCTTTACCATCGTGGGTAATGGGGGATAAAACTGGCGTTATACCGTGTTCTAATAGCATTAACAAAGGTGATACGTTAACCGACTTTACATCACCAACAAAACCAAAATCATACTTTTGCATGCAACGTTTATCACACATGACTAAATTTGCATCCACTCCCGTTAAACCCCATGCATTGAGACCCTTTGCTTGTAAACTTGCCACGATGTCTTTATTTATCCATCCAGCAAGCATCATCACAACAGCTTCCAAGCTTTTATTGTCGGTTATACGTCGACCATCAACAAACTGTGGTGTAATGTGAAATTTTTCAACTAGTTTATTGACCTTATCACCCCCACCATGCACCAAAATAAAAGGTACGTTTTGCTTAGATAATGCACCAAAGAACTGTTCTAATTGCTGTGTGTCATCCATAACACGACCACCAATTTTAATGATTTTTATTTTATTGACTTGATTTTTCATCTTCCAAAATTTTCCAGGTTTTACATGATATCTCTATAAATCTGTCATATATGATAAGTAAAGTGGAATTACATTATTCTATTTCTCAAGATTTAAGCCTATTTTCTTTTTTATCAAGCGTTTTAATGATTTCTGACAGCACATATTGCGCTGCATAAAGGCGATTTTCTGCTTGATCAATAACTATTGATTGCTCAGAATCCAATACATAATCTGCAATCACTAAATTTCTACGAACAGGTAAGCAGTGCATCACTTTGGCATAAGGCGCGTTTTTAAGTTTGTTTTTATTGATCATCCAACTTTGATCTGTATTGGTCACCTTGCCATAATATTTAGTACTTGACCAATTTTTAACATAAATAAAATCCGCTCCTTTTAATGCTTCATCTTGATCGTAACAAACTGAGGCATTTTTTGTAAACTCAGGATCCAGCTCATAGCCTTTAGGATGCGTGATAACAAACTCATAATCCATCAACTGCATACTCTCAGCAAATGAATTTGCGACAGCATGTGGTAATGGATTAACATGCGGAGCCCAACTTAGCACTACTTTAAGCTTTTTTAAGCTTTGTATATTTTTATACTCTTCAATTGTTAAAATATCTGCCAAGCTTTGCAATGGATGGCGTAAGGTAGACTCTAAATTTATAAGCGGGCAATTTGTATATTTTTTAAAGCTGGCAAATATTTGCTCTTTATAATCTTCTTCCTTATCCATAAGCTTAGCAAAAGCACGAATAGCAACCATATCGCAATATTTTGCAATAACTTGTGCGGCTTCCTTGATATGCTCTGGTTTATTTGTATCCATCACAACGCCTTCACTAAATTCCAGTGACCAGCCATTGTTAACATCAATCGGTAACACGTTTAATCCAATGTTTTGTGCAGCCTTAATCGTTGAAATTTTGGTACGCAAGCTAGGATTGAGAAAGATGATGCCTAATGTTTTATTGTTTGCAAGCTGTAGCTTAGTAAAAGGTGATTTTTTAATCTCAATACACGATTCAATTGCATTTTTAATATTGTCTATATCTTTAATACTAAGATAATGTTGCATGCTCTTCTCCTAATTTCAACTTAAAAAGCAATTGGCTTCAATGTCAAACCACAGCTTATATCAAAGCCAAACATTAAATTCATATTTTGTACGGCTTGCCCTACCGCACCTTTAATTAAATTATCAATCACACTAATAATATGCAAATAATCACCATACTTTTTAACTGATAGCAAACAGTAATTGGTATTGACCACACTTTTTAAATCTGGACCTGATTTTTCTTCACTCACCTTAACAAATTCGACCTTGTGGTAAAAGGCTTGTGCCAAGTTTCTTGCTTCTATCCCATTTAATGATGATTTAAAATAAATCGATGCCAATATACCACGGGTAAATGCACCTCGCATCGGAACAAATTGCAACTGATTTCTATTTAAGCCTAAACCTCGGCATATCTCATTCATATGCTGATGTTCAAAGCTTTTGTAAACTGAAAGGTTATTGGCTCGCCAACTAAAATGGGAAGTATCACTTAACTTAGCGCCAGCCCCTGTTGAACCTGTAATCGCTGTGACATGAACATCATCTTGCACATATTGGCAAAATGGCATTACACCAAGCTGAATGGCTGTTGCAAAACAACCAGGATTGGCAATTTTAGTTGCTTGCTTGATTTCATTTGGATAAACATCGGCAAGCCCATATACAAATTCTGGATTCTCTGAACTATTACGATGATCTTGACTTAAATCAATAAGTTTAGTGGTATTTGAAAATATTACGTTTTTTAAGACTGACTTTGACTGATTGTGACCAACACACAAAAAAGCAACGTCAACTTCTGGATTAAGAATATGATCAAACACGCGTTTTTCATCAATTAAATAAAAATCACGATGTACATTTTTTATTGGTTTACCTTGATTTGAATCACTGTGTACAAAATCTATATTAACGTGAGGGTGGTAGGTTAAGATACGTAATAATTCTCCTGCCGTATAACCAGCACCTCCTATAATCCCTACTTTTATTTTTTTGTTTTTTATCATATTCATTCTTCAATTAACCAATAGAGCATTGTGAGCTTTTTTATCTGTCGAACTAGTAACCAATTTTGTTGTTTGGTTACTCTGCTTGTTCTTCAACTTCTGATGATAGGCTGCAAGCTGATTACTTAAAATTTTACTAAACCCTCTTACATCTTGACCACTAAAACTTGTGTTTCCTTCACCGTATTGTGCACCTTGCTGCTGCATTAAATCATAATCTGACTCAATACCTGTGATCGTAAAATACCACGGCTTAAGCTTGATAAATACATTGCCACTAACATGTAGTTGCGTTGAGCTTAAAAAGTTCTCAATATCACGTAATGCAGGATCCATAAACTGACCTTCATGTACCATCTCACCATAAGTACAGGCAAGCTGATCTTTTAGCTTTAACTGCGCTTTTGTTAAAACATGCTTTTCTAGGCAATGATGTGCCTTAATTAAAACCATAGGTGCTGGTGCTTCAAAGCCAACCCGACCTTTGATGTTAATAATGGTATCGCCTACGTGAATATCACGACCAATGGCATAGCAACTTGCAAGTTCATTAAGTTTTTTGATTAACTGTATAGGGTTAGATAATTCATCATTTAAAGCAATTGGTTCTCCTTTTAAGAAAGTAATCTTCACCTTTTCTTCATCACTTAAGGACTTTGTCATCTGACTTGACCAAGCTTCTTCAGGTAAAGCCAAGTGTGAGCTAAGTGTTTCTACACCACCTATTGACGTCCCCCAAAGCCCTTTGTTAATGGAGTATTTTTTTGTTTTGTCTGAGCATTCAATTCCATGCTTAATAAGGTAAGCTTGTGTTTGCGCGCGAGTTAACGATAAATCGCGAATGGGAGTAATAATCTCAACATTCGAACATAAGATATGGAACATTAAATCAAAACGTACTTGATCATTACCTGCTCCTGTGCAACCGTGAGCGATTTTATTGATACCCAATTCGTTTGCTTTGTTAGCAATGACCATCGATTGGAACGCACGCTCTGCACTAACAGAAAGCGGATAACAATTATTTTTAAGCACATTCCCAAAAATTAAATATTTAACACAGTGATTATAAAAATCATTTGTTGCATCAATATTTTGGTGAGTCGTTGCGCCCAATTGATATGCCCTTTTCTCAATTTCTGCTAGATCAAATTTGGAAAAGCCACCTGTATTTACAGTAACCGTATGTACTTCGAGATTTTTTTCTTGTTGCAAATACTTCACACAAAAGCTTGTATCTAAGCCACCACTAAAGGCTACTATGACCTTCATTTTTTGCTCCTTTGGTTTATGGTTGTTGGGTTCATAAAGCATACCTGTACATAAGCAGTTCTGATAATTTTTGGATTGCAAAATCGAAAAATTGACACAACTTTGGCAACCTTGCCAAAAAGTCATGTCATGCGTGAGCTTTGCAAAAGATGTAGGCTGATAACCAAGCTCACAATTGATTTTCATCACTACAGGATTGGTTGTTAGGCCAAATATTCTTGCATTTGGATAATACAAGCGCGCTAACTCAAAAGCCTTTTCCTTAAGAGCTTTTGCTAGACCTAAACTGCGATACTTCGGGAAAACAATCAGTCCTGAATTTGACACATAACTTTTATCCTGCCAAGACTCAATATAGCAAAATCCTGCCACTTCTTCATTTTCAGTGTCAATAGCAATCACCGCATGTTGAGTACGCATTTTAGTCTGCAAGTAATCTACACTGCGCATAGCTATACCTGTTTTTCTTTGTTTGGCACTTTCTGCAATTTCATGTGATATTGCTTTTGCAAAACAACAATGTTCAGTATTTGATATTACAACTTTAACACTGGATATTTTCATATCATCAATCTGCTTTTTATTAAGGGACAGGTTTTAAAAGATAACCAAAGATCATTAATAAATAAAATTCATTATTTTTATAATCTGATAAATTAAAAAAATCAAAAAGTACCTACAACTGCCAATCTATTGGTTCTACTCCATGAAATTTTAAATATTGGTTGGCTTGAGAAAAGTGCTTACAACCAAAAAAACCACGATGTGCCGATAATGGTGATGGGTGAGGCGCTTTTAGTATCAGATGTTTATTCCCATCAATTAAACTTGATTTCCTTTGAGCAGGAGCTCCCCACAGCATGAAAACGACATGCTCTTTATATTTATTAATAATATGTATGACATTATCGGTAAAATCCTCCCAACCGATATTGGCATGTGAATGCGCTTTATGCGCTTCTACAGTTAGAACAGTATTAAGTAAAAAAACACCTTGTGCTGCCCAATTACTTAAGTTTCCATGTTGAGGTACGCTGATATTGATATCTGCACTGAGCTCTTTATAAATATTAACTAATGAGGGTGGCGGGATCACGTTTTTTTGCACTGAAAATGCCAAACCATGTGCCTGTCCAACGTTGTGATAGGGATCCTGACCTAAAATAACAACTTTTAAGTTCTCTAATGAACACAGCTTAAACGCATTAAAAACATCTTGTTGTTGTGGAAAAATTATTTTGCCTTTTTTACGTTCATTTGCAACAAATGCCAACGTATCTTGAAAGCGCTCGCTATTTTTATATTCTGCCAACACATCGCGCCAAGCTTGTTGCCTATCCATCTTCATTACGCCTTTATAACACTTAACTCACTAGCCATTCTAAACCATTCTGCCGCCATATTATAATCACCGTTGTTATAAGCATGAAGTCCACGCAAAATTAGAACCTTATTATAAGTATTACGTTTGATACCACTGTAATACCAAAGTGCCGCTTTTTTAGCACTATCTTTAACACCACAACCAAACTCATACATAAATCCAATCACTAGGGTAGCATTAGTTTCACCACTTCTGGCAAAAGGCAGAACCTGTTTATATGCCAATTCACAGTTTCCTTGTTCAAAATTATGATAGCCCACTTGATAATTTTCACTGTGTTGACTATTTATTTGAATGGATGCTAACAAGGCATTTAAATCTAATTGAACCTGACGTTGAGAGGTATTAAGTGTAAACTGACTTTCATGGTTGGTATGCAGATTCTCAATCATAATGCCAACAAAGATAAATAGTAGAAGAATCAAAACAACCCATTGCATAGGTCTAGATTTTCTAAACTTCACAGCCTTTTCCCTTAAACCTATCGTCAATGTTAAGCACCATATACCTCTTTAAACATAAGATCACTCTAATCTTTGTCTTATGACTTCGTACAAAGCAATCCCTGTTGCAACTGAAACGTTTAAACTCGATACTTGACCGTACATTGGAAGTTTTGCTAAATAATCACACATTTTACGTGTCCCGAAACGAAGTCCACTACCTTCGGCACCCATCACTAATGCACAAGGAACTGTTAAATCAATATCGTAAATGAGGTTTTTTGCCTCACCTGCAAGCCCTGTTACCCAAATACCTGCATCTTTTATAACACCAATGGCTCGCGCTAAATTTGTCACTGCAACAAGCTTGGCACTACTTACCGCACCACTTGCTACTTTTTCAACAGTGGCATTGATCGTTGCATTTTTATCCTTAGGAAAAACGATAAAGTCAACACCTGCTGCATCAGCACTGCGTATACATGCACCAAGATTATGTGGATCTTGAACACCATCTAATATCAAAATAAAGACTGGTTTTTTAGATTGTCTAAGTAATAATAAAAGGTCACTTTCGTGATATAAATTGATATTCGATTGGCACAATGCCAATATATTTTGATGCACTACATCATTTAAACTGTTTTGTTGTAATAATTGATTAAAGACCTCTTTGTTGACCAAGCTAAATTCTAGATTTTTTTTAAACATCAAAGCCTTTAACTCACCAAGCTTAGGCGCAGTTTCTTTACCTTTAATACAATAGATCGTTTGAATTGCATCAGCATGAACTTTTATGCGCGATTTGATCGCGTGTATACCATATATCATTATGAGATTATGCATAATTAAAATTCCTGCCTCTTTTCAGAATGTAACTGTAAATGACCAACGGGTATCCCTTCTATGCGTAAACCTTGAGAAATCCGATCAACAATTTCCTGACACCTTTCCCTGCACTCCTCACCACGAATACCTTTACTCATAAGCCAATCCGCTATCTCATTTAAAAATACCTTTAACTCATTCAATAGCTTTCTATTACGTTCATTTGGGCTATACCGATAACGATTATAATCAAGCGGCTGACTCCACTGGCGATATAAGTTATTCAACTCAAATACAACATCCGCAACCATCTGCTCAATTGCAAGCTCAAGCTTCCCTTCAGGCATAACATGCATTTCACGCATAGACTGAATCTGTTCACGACGAACATCTGCGTTTGTTTTTACCGCTTTAGTCTGTAACTCACTTAAACGCTTCCTGTTCGATAAAGTGATTTTTTTCTTAGACATAATTATTTTACTACCTGTAGAGATAACATAACATTATATACCACTAACAAAGTTTTTTGCAGCATTTACAACCTTAAAAAGTATAAGCGATTGTTGTTGAAGTAACCGTATTGATACGTTTTTTACCACTGCTTGCCCAACTGCTACCGTTTACTTGAAATCCTAATTGCAAGATCAGGTTTTCATATAGCTCTGTTGAGAGAGTACTATTTGTTTGATAAGTTGTTGCGTCACTTGCTGTCCAGTTCACTAAAAAGTTTTGTTTAAAACTTGATGCGTCAGTAAAATTCCAAACATAATTAATTGTATTCTGTGCACCCAGCGCATTTGCAAACTCTCCTGATTCTTTTATTTTTGACTGAGTTAAACTCGGACCTAAAGTTGTATTGAGTGACATATTATGCCTTGAGTAAAGTTGTCGCTTATAGCCAAACGATTCAGTAAGAAGATAGGTATAAGTATCTAGCTGATCATTTAAGTAGTTTAAACTTGCATAAAGACCATTATTTTTATCAAAATTCCATGAAGTGGTACCTAATGCTTGAAATTTATTTGTTTTAACTCCTTTTCCACCTGACATATCATCACGATTATACAAATAACTCATTACCAAAGTGTTTTCCCAAGGAATAATTGGGTTATAACTAATATTGGCATTGGCATTATAGTTTGTTGCTGCTGAATTACCTGTAACGATACTTCCTCCAAGACCAAAACTTGTGCCTTTCCAAGGTACTAATACTGTAATATTAGGTATTTTTTGCACTTCAATATTATCATCCATAATACCTTCGGGGAGAATAAGTTCACTTAAACCTATTAGCCTTTTACTTTGATTTTCACTTACAGTGTGAACTGGTGACTTTGTTACATTATTTATCTCTTTTTGTGTTTCCAATTCAATAGACCAGGGATTTAGTGGCGTACTATCGTTTGCCTGTGATTGAATATCTTTGTTTTGTTGTTGTACTTTCAATTCCTTAGTTTGTATTTTTTTTGCATCATCCGTTGCTTTTTGTTTGATAGTCAGCGCTGGGGTCTTATTTAACATATCTTCATTCTTTACTACCATTTCATATTCTTGTGCTAATTTGTTATAGCTTTCCGCTAACGCGCGGTATTTTTCTGCCATAATTTTGGCGTTTTCAGGACTTACTGCATAAGCAGTTGATAGATTAATCATCCCTATTACTGTAATAATTAATAGCTGCATTTTCATTTTGAAAACTCTATTTCATCGCTATTTTGCCACTTTCCTACATCTTGTGGTGTTTTTGTCACTGGCTGTGATTTTGTTTGAGGTTCATTTTTTTCGCTAGAAGGCAAATATAATGGTCCCATCTGCCCACAACCTATTATACAAATGTTTAATAATAAAGGAATTCCATATTTGAGGTATTTTTTTGTCATAATCAACTTGGCGTAAACTCAATATTCGTCAATAATTCAGACTATCATAAAAAACATAGTGCATGATGCCAAACATATTCTGTTAATTTCATGCTGAAAGTTGACGATAAAGGAATAACCATGGTTAAAAAACTTATATTAAGTCTCCTTCTTACAATTACGCTTCTTCTGTTGCTATTTTTCATCTGGTTGAAATTTATTTTTAATCCCAATGATTACAAAAACTGGGTTAATAATAAACTTAGTCAGAACAACAATGTTCATATCCTTATTGATGGCAGGCTTTCATTTAACTTATGGTTAATGCAACTTGATGGACAAAATATTACAATTAACACTAACAACAACATCCTCACCAGTCATTGGCAACAAGGTACCATTAAAGTTAATTTTATTGACCTTATTATAAATCCCAATAACTCAATTAAGTCACTTGATCTTGAACAAGGACAAGTTAAACTTGGTACTAAAATAAAATTTTTAATTCCTACACTTAACGTCCTCGAGAAAAACCAGAAATATAATATTAAAGGGAGCTTTGTCAATGAATTTAATGATTTTAACTTCCAAATGGCGCTCAATCCATATTCAAACACAATTCAGTTTGATGATATTACATTACAAACTACTATTAATAATCACTCTACGTCTCTCAAAGTTCCTAGAATTTATATCACTGATAACGATAAAGTTACTGATATTGAGAACATTACACTTGATATTAATGGCGAAGAACTAATAGGTACACTCAAGCAAATAAAACTAAAACCTCATTTTTCTGCTGAAGGTAAATTTTCAGCTCCAAAAATTGCTGTTGAAAAAATTATTGACATGAAAGGTTTTTTACTCACACTTAATCAATTCAACATTAATTTCGACCTTCAACAAGATAACCTTCAAAAACTACAAGGTAATATCAATATCCACGCCAATAGTGCTAAGCTTAACGGAATCAATTTAAATAGTATTGCTGACTCAACTCACAAACTACTCACTGCACTAAATAGTGGTGATGAAATTGAAACCGCCTTTCAGAGCTTAAAAAACCAAATATTGCCAATCTTAAACAGCGATAAATTTAATGCAGATCCAAATCAACATACCCAGCTAAATACTTTAAATGTACAGAGTCAATTTGTTGACTCAATGATTACAACGACGAGACTCAGTTGGCTTGCACCTAAATTTAGCATAACAGGTACAGGGAAGTTTGATGTGTCCAAGGAATATTTTAATTATCCATTGTTATTAAATGTTCAAGTCGAACCTAGCTTACACATTCCCTATATCCTTAATTACCAAAATGGAAATTTCAGTGCTAAAATCAACCAACAGAAATTACAACAAAACTTACAACCTATTATTGAAAAAGCACTAAATAATGCACTTAATAACAAACTAAAATCATGGTTTAGATAGGACATGCTAGAGTTAAAATCGCTAAAAGGTATTGGTCAATCTATTTTAAATAAACTCAATAAAGCTGGTATCAATACAGTCACTGATCTTTTACTCCACCTGCCTAGATACTATCAAGATCGCCGTACAATTATACCCATTGCTCATACTACAGCTGGTGAAAAACAACAAATTGAAGGTGTAATTCGCCAAGTCAATATTAATGATATTGGTAAAAAACATTTAACTTGCTACTTTTTTGATAGCAGTGGCGTTTGTAAAATGCATTTATTTAAGTTTTACTCAAATCAAACACGACTCTTGCAAAAAGGTAAAATCATTCGCTGCTTTGGTGAGATTGTTCATAATCATCATGCTGTTGAGATCACTCACCCTGAATGGCAAATTTTAACCGATGAAGATAAAGGTAAAAAATTAGGTAATATTATTCCTATTTATCCAACTATTGAAGGAATAAGCTCTGCCGTTTTTTATAAATTAATTTTACAACTCAAAGATCAAATCAAGCTTGATGAATATGTGCCACTTTCACTTTTACAAAAACATCAACTAGAAAATATAAATCAAGCATTACATACTCTCCATTTCCCAAAAAACGATAACTTTGATAACCTATATAACCTTAGTGCTCGCGCACGCTATCGCTTAGCATTAGAAGAATTGTTAGCACACAACTTAAATGCTAAAAAAGCAAGGTTGCACAATCAAATAACCTCATCTGCCCGAATTGCCGTTAATCATACGCTTTTAAAAACTTTTTTAGAAACTTTAAGCTTTCAACCTACCCCAGCTCAAATACGCGTTATCAATGAGATTTTGTATGATTTCACGCTTAATAAACCAGCATCACGTCTTGTTCAAGGTGATGTTGGTTCAGGTAAAACCGTTGTTGCTGGCGCCATAGTCATTCAAGCTGCACACAATAAACTACAATCTGTCATGATGGCACCAACTGAAATTTTAGCCAAACAGCACTATCATAACCTTACGAACTGGTTAAACATATTTAATATTCCTGTAGTATTTATTGCTCAACAGCTTACGACTAAGGCGCGTAAAGAGGCCTTAAAAACGATAGAGAATCAAGATAATTGTGTTATTATCGGCACACACGCCGTTTTCCAAAACAACATTGACTATCCGAATTTAGGATTAGTCATAATTGATGAGCAACATCGATTTGGTGTAGAGCAGCGGTTGAGTTTAATTGAAAAAGCTAAAACTAAAAATTGGCAGCCACATCAGATTGTAATGACTGCTACCCCTATCCCACGCACACTAGCAATGACTGTCTATGGTGATTTAGATCTTTCCATTATTGATGAACTTCCTCCTAATCGTAAACCGATTACAACCAGTGTTTTAAACCAAACTAAAAAGCAAATTCTAATTACACGACTTGAACAACATATTGCCAATAATGGTCAAGCTTATTGGGTGTGTCCTTTAATTGAAAGTTCAGAGGTTCTAATTACTTTACAAGATGCCCAATCTCTTTTTGAAATGCTAAGCAACATGCTACCTTGCGCTCGCATAGGGCTTATACATGGTAAACTAAAAGCTCAGCACAAAGAAGATATCATGCAGGCATTCAAATCCCATGAGTTAGATATATTGGTTGCAACAACAGTTATTGAAGTTGGAGTAGATGTACCCAATGCCAATATTATGATTATTGATAATGCCGAACGTCTTGGATTATCGCAATTACATCAATTACGTGGACGTGTTGGGCGCGGTAACAAAGAAAGTAATTGTATATTACTATATCACTCCCCTTTATCCAATACTGCCAAAAAACGCTTAGAACTTATGCGTAAAACGCAAAATGGCTTCGTAATTGCCGAAGAAGACTTAAAATTAAGAGGTCCTGGTGATATATTTGGAACTAATCAAACAGGGGGAATTCAATTTAAAGTTGCTGATTTAAGCCAACACCAAGCACTTTTTGATGATGTGACTAATATTGCTGAAGCAATTATCAAACAATATCCTAAGCACGCAGAGAAAATCATTCATCGTTGGTTAAACAAAACTGATGAATATATCAAAGCTTGAACATCTTTTCAGATTATTCATAAACCAATTATATCCAGACTAATACAATTAATATACTGCTTATTCTTAATCTTACTTTAGCCCCAATATAATCAAAAATCCCCCATTTAGTTTTATAACTAATTCATCATCTAGACCTTGAGGCAGCATGATTTGTGCTAAAGATCTTTAGATATTCCAATTTTATAAGCTATCGTTATAAGCAATTATTTAACTTAATTATTTGCTCAATGAAATGCCAAAGGAATCACTATGCAATGGTTAAGTACGGCAGAGCTTAAACCTTATACACCTCATGGAAATGCTAATAACCCTGATACACTTGAAAAAGCAAGTGTTAAAAATGCAGATGCGATTATCATCGCTTATGAACAGGATGCCGATAATATCATTACCCTACTTAGCATCAATGAGTTTCTGCAAAATAGTCATTCAAATATCAAAATCACCATTCGTATCAACCAAGAAAATAGTCTCCAGAAAGCAAAAATGCTGGGAGCAACCAAAGTAATCTCACCACTTGTAATGGCAGCTCAAGCTATGCTTAATTTAGCATGATTATAGTCCAAAATAGCAGTCAAGAAATACTTCTAATGCCTGCTGTGAAAAGTTATTTTCAATATACGCCTGTCCAACTCTATCTAATAAAATGAGTGTTATGCCTTTTGTAGTATTTTTCTTATCGCGTAGCATAGCTGCTATAAAGTCTGGTTTTTGAATCAGTGCTGGTATTTCAATTGGTAAGTGAAATGCTTTTAATAAGTCTTTTATTCTACTGACATCTTTTCCATCAAGATTACCTAGAGTATGAGATAATTGAGTTGCCATTACCATACCTACAGCAACCGCCTCACCATGCTTTAGACCAACATAATTCTGGCAACACTCAATTGCATGACCAAAAGTATGCCCTAAGTTTAATAATGCTCGCACGCCCGTTTTTTCTTGTTCATCAAGAGATACAATTTGTGCTTTTAACTCACAAGCTTTGGCAATCGCATAACAAAGAACATTTGGATCATGCGCATTGATTAAATCAATATTTTTTTCTAGCCAAACGAAAAAATTATAGTCAACAATGCAGCCGTATTTTACAACTTCTGCCATTCCTGCTGAAAATTCACGCGCTGGTAATGTTTTCAAAAACGTTATTGCAGTATAAACAAGTCTAGGCTGGAAAAATGCACCAATCATATTCTTGCCTAATGAATGATTAATTGCAGTCTTTCCACCAACGGATGAATCAACTTGAGACAATAAAGTGGTTGGAATTTGGATAACCGATACTCCACGTTGATAAGTCGCAGCAGCAAAGCCTGTTATGTCACCGATCACACCACCACCTAATGCAATAAGTTCACAATCCCTCGTATAATTTTGCCTAAGTAAGGTTTCATAAATATAATCTAAAGAAACACTATTCTTATAGGTTTCTCCATCTTGAAGTAAGCACAATTGCCATTGGTGACAATGTTCTTTCAATACATTTTCAAGCAGCAGTAAATACAAATTGGCAATCGTTTTGTTACTTACAACAAGTATCTGCTTGTTTCTAACAAAAGGTATAAGATAAGAAAAATCAGCTGTTTCGGAAATGATTACGGAGTAACTTGGTTTGCCTTGTGGCGAAACCCGTACTTCTGTTATCACACAGCTTCTTCCATTAGCAGATTGGTAATTTTCTGCACTACATTACGAACAGTTGTTTCACTTGTTTCAATCGTAATGTCAGCAATTTCACGGTAAAGTGGCTCTCGTTCTTCCATTAATTTTCTTAATTGTGCTTCTTTATTTTCTACTTGCAGTAAAGGACGTTTTTTATCTTTAGCTGTACGTTCCAACTGTTGTTCAATTGATGCTTGAAGATAAACAACCTTTCCACGTGATGATAATAAAGTTCTATTTTCTGGACGAATAATTGCACCTCCTCCAGTTGCCAACACAATACCTTGCCGATTTGCCAATTCACTTAGAATTTCTTGCTCTCTATTTCGAAAGCCCTCTTCACCTTCTATATCAAAAATCCAATCAATATCAACACCACAGCGTTGCTCAATCTCACGGTCTGAGTCAACAAACTCCAATTTTAGCTCATTTGCTAATTGACGACCTATTGTACTTTTGCCAGCACCTACTGGACCAATCAAGAAAACGTTTTGTGTGATAATCATCTTTCTCTACATTAATATTTTTATGTTTAACACATAGACCCACAACATAGTCATAGAACATACCATGACCCTCGATTTTGTAAACCATGACAAAATACACAAAAAAGATGTTATTCGCAAGAATTTTCGCAACAATCATCACTCAAAAAAGCATCATTTTACCAGTAATTATAACGGCTTTTCAGCTTAGATTTTGCTATGATTGGCATTATGCTAATCACGGTCAGTTACTTCATGAGGCGAAAATTTCTACCGACAAAAGAAGAGCTTAAACAACATAAATGGTTGGGTTTCCTGCACAAGTATATGCACCATAATTTTCTATGGCATTTTGATCGCAATAGTGTAACTAAGGCGTGCATTGTTGGTGGCTTTATGTGCATGATGCCAATACCTTTTCAAATGGTGCCAGCTGCGATTTTAGCACTTACATTACGTGCAAATTTAATCATCACTATTGCTTTGGTGTGGATCAGTAATCCCATTACCATGCTACCGATGATGTATGGAGCATATTTATTTGGTTGCTTTATGATGGGTCAGACAGCCTTGTTTTATGAGGATAATTTTGCTTGGCATCATATAATCACTAATATCCATGCGATTTTCGTACCATTGATCCTTGGCTGCATCATTATTGGATTAGCATTTGGATTATTACTCTCAAGCATTGTTTGGTTAAGCTTCAATCTTTGGCGAAAATTCAAAAACCATTAAAAGCACATTCTCATCACCACAACAATTAACAGGAAAAAATAAAATGGAATATTTAAAAAATCATTTAAATTCGCCAAAAACAGAACATATTATTTATGGTGTGATACTAGCAGGACTTTTACTTATATTTTGGAATCCTGCAAACCTTTACTACAATGTTTCCCACAATGCACTTGATACATATGTTTTTCGAGGTTTTACATCATTATTTTGCTGGATCATCGTGTTGTCAACATTTTTAATTACTAGTGCTTCACACCACAATATTATTTCCAGTTTTTTATCATTATCTTTATGGACCAGATCCCTCATTGTAACCTTTTTTTTATTGGAATACTCTCTGCAAGTTTTGCTTTAAAAGCAGCGACTGCTTTTAAAGGTGTTTCAATCGACATTTCAATGCTCCTTGCTGTGTTATTTTTGGCAAATTACTTTAAGCGATTTCCTAATAATATCCGCTGGCTGATCGCTGTTGTGATTGTTTGTGCTATCAGCTATGTTTTTGTCTTATTATTTAAGCTCTATTTAGTGCATACGTACCTTCCAACCTCTGCCACCCAAACCAAATTTCAAGGAATGATCTTGCTCCAATTTAATTTTGCCAATCCTCGTTTTTTTGACCATTTCGCCACTTGGTTTTTACCTATTTTATGTCTAGCGTTATTAAGGAAGGATGATACAAAATTATTTAAGGCTTTAAGCTTTATCGCTATGTCATCTTTATGGTTTGTTGTAATTGCGCATAGCTCACTGCCCTTATCCTTGAGTATATCGTTATTTTTATTGTATACTTGGTATTTTAAATTATAAACTCATGCTTAAATTCATTAGTTGGCAAATATTAGCTGCTATTGTTGGAGCTATTTTATTCTATATCGTTCATCAAATCGTTGGCGGCAGCTCGATATTAGATCGAGCTTTTTTTGCCAATCAAGATCGCTGGGATTTATGGGCAAAATCTCTAGCACTTGCAGCGCATTATCCTTTGCTTGGCGTCGGAGAACTGAACGCTTTATATTATCTGCGTGATTATCCACACAATATTGTTTTAACTGTCGCCGCACAGTGGGGAATTATTGGTCTTACTTGCTTTCTATTAGTTGGCTTAAGGAGCTTTCGCCGTGCATGCGAATATATGAGAAGCTATAAACACTCAGCCTTATATTTTGTTGCTTTTGCTAGTGTACTTGCTGGAATGACACATGCTATGCTTAGCAATTTATTTAAATTACAACTTAGCCAATTTAGCATGATATTTGCAATGGGATTGCTATTGTCTTTTATGCCTCAAGTATTAGAACAAAATAGCCAAAAAAAATGCCACATGTTCTTTGTGGCACCTTTAATCATTACCATCCTTGCTATTCTTATTATTGTCCCTTTCTTTACAAATGTGACGTTCTAATTAAAATTAGAACTCAGCACATACATCTGCAACAGCAGCACTATTGATAGTTGTTGTACAGCCCCATGTTACACCGTTATTTGCAAAGGCTGGCGTTAAAGTAACTGTTTGGTTATTCAAGTTTGCACCATTACCAGCTGCACTATAGGTATAGGTAATCGCACCAGTACCAGAGTTAACAGCAACTGCACCATATTGACCAGTTTTAGCACTTCCATCGGTCGTAAAAGTTGCAGGAAGTCCTGCATTGGTGTTAATTTGTTCTGCGACGAATACTTTGTCAGAACCTAGAAAAGAATAGGCTTCCGATAATCGAGCACGTTCTGTATAACTCGTATACATCGGTATCGCAATCGCGGTTAAAATCGCAATAATTGCTATTACAATTAATAACTCAATTAGCGAAAAACCTTTTTGGTTCTTTTTCCTATTTACTTTCATCTTTCATTCTCCTATTAATTTTCCGTGGCACATAATTACATTATTACTTACTTGTATTGGCAAATGTAGACAAGCACTTTACTTTATGCAAGCAAGATATTGTTAAAAATAGAAATCTCGATGGTGCTTTAGTAAAGATCGAAAAAACATATTAACAATTAAGACTTTTACCATGTAAACGATCAAAAAAATACACAACCAAAATACTCTCCCCCCACTCCTTTTTGCTTTTTCTTGCACAAATTAATATAAAAGTCCTATTCTTCTGGGCATTTATCTATGTAAATAGATAGTAGTATATACTTTTTAAATTCAGATCACCACTATCCTTTAGTTAAAGCCTTGACTTATTTTGTTTTTTAAAAAATATTGATACCGCTTTAACATGCTTATATTACCTGTAACACCACCACAATGAACATAAATAATAGGTTTTTGCAACTGTTGGTAATGATCAAAAAGCACTTGCCATCCCAAAGGGTCATACAATAAATCAAACTCAATTCCAGTTTGCACTTTAAGGTGATTATACATTGCTAAATGCTCTTTATAACATTGACCGAAATGATATTTCCGTTTTGCATCTAATATTATTGGCATCTCACCAGTATTCTTTGCAAGTGACTTCATTTGAGCTAATAAATATTCTTTATCTCCAACACATGGTGTGGTGTAAAGCAAATAAGATTTCTTTAGGTGTTTACGCAAATAAAACGCACTTACTCCCGTACCTGAGGCAATAAAAATACTGCCCTTACTTGCAGCGATATTTTCAAAATAATTATTGATGTGATCCGCACAAATTTTAAGTCCAACTTCAGCTTCTTGCTGCGCTCCCCCTTGGGTAAGCAACAGTACTTGAGAGTTATTTCGATAATTTTCCATCAACTTATCTTTATTTAAATAGTCCTTTTCATAAACTTTCATTCCCAAATTACATGCTACACGTAGATTTCCGTTTGGGTTGTCTTTCAATGCTCTTGGTAATGGCTTAAGCCAATAATCAAATTGCAGTTGATTCAACCGACAAAACTGTGCCACTGCTAACATATAATTTGACTGTGCCCCACCAAATGAGACTATCTTAGTTAGACTTGGATGATATTTAAGATGGTCAATCAACCAATAGAGTTTATATGCCTTATTCCCTGAAAATAATCGATGAATTACATCATCACGCTTAACTATTACGCTTAAGCCATCAACAATCACTTCTTGAAATAGGGGGGTACTAAAAACAAAAATGAGCTATATCTCCATCATTTCAAAATCTTCTTTACCTACACCACAATCGGGACATTGAAAATCATCAGGCACATCTTCCCACTTAGTACCTGGATGAATACCATCTTCTGGCCAGCCTTCTGCCTCATCATAAATCCAGCCACAAACAACACACATATATTTTTTGTATTCTAGCTCTGACATATCCTTACTCTTCATACCACTTACCAACGTAGCTTATATTCACTTAACTGGGTTCTTGAATTCTGCCGCACATCTTACTGCTTTGAACTCATAATGTTAAGTCATTTAATCACTCATTTTTTGTGCCATAATACTTTCAATAAGCACATCCTTATCTTGCCAAAGTGTATTTAACCACACTTGAAAAGCATACTTTGCCTGCTCATTGTCATAATAGTTTTGATAGGGAATTGTTTTAGGATCAATCAACTCAACATGAATATCAACCTCTGGAATCACGCCACACAAAAAATCCCAAAAACTACAATTTTCATACGGATAAACAATTGTTACATTTAAGATTCCTCTTATTTTATCACCCAAAACATCCAATGCTAAGGCAACACCACCTGCTTTAGGATTAAGGAGATACTTAAATATTGCTTGTTGCTTATCACGTTTATGTTGTGTAAAACGTGTTCCTTCAACAAAGTTTACCACCGAGACATGTCGATTTTTAAAGCGCTCACATACATGTTTAGTCTCTCGCAAATCTTGTCCTTTTTTCTCAGGATGCTTCGTCAAATAATGTTTTGAATAGCGTTTCATCAGTGGAAAGTCAAGTGCCCAGCAAGCTAAACCAATGATTGGTACATATATTAATTCCTTTTTCATAAAAAATTTAGCAAATGGAATTTTGCCTAAAAATATCTGCTGCAATACAACAATATCTAACCAGCTACGGTGATTACTTAAGATTAAATAAGAGCTATAGATTGTAAAACTTTGATAACCACTAAGGTGATACTTCGTTGGCAGCAATATACGACTGACTTTGTTATTAACACCCATCCACATTGTAGCTAAAGCTACTAATATTTTACCAATTGTATTTTGCCAGTAACTAATTGGAATTAGCTTCAAAATGGAACATAGTATAACTGGCACAGCCATTACAAGTGTGTTGATTACCAACAAAATTAATAGCATAACACCAATTACAATATGTTTAACTTTCCTCATGCTGACTCTCGTTATTTTTCTGTTTCAATTTCAAGCTCTCCATTATCTTTGAATATCGCTGTTATTGCACCATTTTGTGCTGTATTTAAAATTTTCGCACCAATGTTAAGGTAAGCCTGGACAACTTCATTATGAGGATGCTTAAATCCGTCATGACCTGAGCTGCTAAAAATAACATATTTTGGACCCACAGCTTCAATAAACGCCTTTGAAGATGAGCTACCACTGCCATGATGAGGAGCAACAAGCACTATAGATTTTAATTGGTTATGATATTGCTTTAATATATAACGCTCCGCCGTTTTATAAATGTCTCCTGTCAACAGCATGCTTTTATCATCAAAACTTATTTTAAGCACACAGGATCCGTTATTGCCTGTTAAGTGATTGGCAGTTAAAAACTCAAAGACCACACCATCTTGCAACCACCTCTTGCCTGCTGTACAAATACTATTGTTGATTTCAGAAAGTTTTTCATTGGCGATCACTTGATCGACATTAAAACTTGCCAACACATTTTCTATTCCACCGCTATGATCTTTATCTAAGTGGCTAATAATTAATGCGTTAATTGTATGTACCCCTTGGTTTTTCAGATAAGGAATAAGAGTATGATTTGCAAGCACAAATTTGTGCCTACCAGCACCTGCTGTATCATATACAACAACTGCATTTTTTGTCTGGATGACCACAGCTAAACCATGACCAACATCCAACACGGTCACCTTCGCACCAACGTCAAACGGTAAAGTATTTTTCTGCCACAATGCTAAAAACAAAGTCAGCCCAAGCACACGAAAGTACCAAGAAAGCGGTAAAAACAAAATTAACATTCCCATAATTGCAGCTAAAACCGCCAAAAGTGAAATGCTATGCCAGGAAAAAAACAACATATAAGTCGGTAACACATCTAGCCAGACAATTAGCGCTTTTATCAAGTATGCACTTATGGACCATAACGTAATACCAAAGAATGAGAGCATTAAATTGAGAAACAAACTCGGCACAATCAAAAAACTCACCAATGGAATAGCTACTAAGTTTGCCACTACACCAATCAAGGTAAAACCCTGAAACCAATATACTGTCAATGGAATTAGCAGCAACATCAGTAAAAACTGAATCAAAACATAACGCTTGAATTTAGGCATATAAAGCAGCAATCGATTAATTATGATTAAAAAGAAAACCGCCATAAAAGATAGCCAAAAACCAGGCGCTAAAATTGATAAAGGATTCCATAAAACAATGATAATTGCTGCAATAATGAGCACATTCAAACCATTTATCTTACGATTTGTCATAAGTGCTAAAGAAAAAATAAGCACCATAATAAAAGCACGCTGTGTTGGAATTGCAAACCCTGCTAATAGACTATATAAGAATGCACTAACAACCGCAGCAACTAACGCCACCTTTTGTGCAGGCAGCCATTGACACAATACAATAGATAACGACCATAAAACACGAACAAACACAAATGCAAATAGAGCAATCATTCCGATGTGTAAACCAGAGATTGCAATTAAATGTGATGTACCTGTTTGTTGAAATACCCGTTTATCCTCTGTAGTGAGTTCATTTCGATTACCAATTAAAAGTGCACTGGCTAATGCTCGAATCGAAATATCTTTAATATGATGATTCAACGTTTTTTGAATGTTATAACGCAAACGTTCAATAAGATAATTGTAATCCATACCGTGAAATTGCACGTTTTCTGTTGTTACAACATAACCCACGGCTTTAATACCCTGATGCTTAAGCCAAGTGACATAACTAAACACTCCTGGATTACTATAACCTTCTGGGTATTGTAATTTAACGGTAAAACGCCATCTTGTGCCCGGCGTTAATCGCCAACTTTTTAAGTTTTTATTTGGATAAACACTTAGCTGTACTAAACCATCGTTCGTTGCAAACAAAAACTTACTCACTGATTTATCTTGGTCAATTAAGCTTGCAACAGTTCCTACTAGTATTATTTTTTTATCAACTTTATCTTCAGGATACACTTGCTCATAATCATAAAGCACCCACATACCATGTAAGGTAATAATGATAAGTAAACCAATAATTCCCACATTTATCCAACGAGTGCGCACAATTGAACCACAACTAAAGACTTTGTTATATAAAAAGCATAGTTGATATTTTTTGCATATAAGCGTTTTTTAAAGTAATGAGCTGTGATTTTATTGCAACAATAATATAGTTATATAAAATATCTTCACACCTAGTTATAAAATATAGCAAAATGGATTTAAACCCAAATATTTATGATTTTTAATATCATCACTTCACACCATTATTAAAAGGGGATAAAAGTGCACGATGCAAAGCATTAATCTAATGATAAAGGAGAACTATAATGATCAATATATTAATTTTTGGCAGTGGCAGAGTAGGTCTTTTAACAGGAGCAATTCTGGCTTCTAGCAAAGATTATCATGTTCATATTGCCGATGTTCAGGCAGATAGAAAGCAGCTACACCTTGGTGAAAATGCTCACAATCTCAAACACTGTATTTTGGATATCAATAACACTGAAAACGTCAAAAGCTATGTTCAAGAACATGATATTCATGCACTTACCGCAGCTCTTCCATACTTCCTTACTAAAAAAGTCGCTGAAATTGCCAAAGTTTGTAATACACATTACTTTGATTTAACGGAAGACGTTGAAACCACTAAATATGTTGAAACACTAGCGAAAAATACCGATAAAGTATTTGCACCTCAATGTGGACTTGCGCCTGGCTTTATAAGTGTTGTCACCAATGATTTAGTGAAACAATTTGATGAAGCTGAAACCGTAAAAATGCGTGTTGGTGCTCTACCTGTTAATATTAGTCATCCTCTCCAATACGCACTTACGTGGTCAACTGAAGGTCTAATCAATGAATATGTTAAACCATGTGAAGCTATTCGTGATTATAAAAACGTGACTATTGAACCACTTGATGATTTGGAAACCATTAAAATCGATGGTTTGACTTATGAAGCTTTTAACACATCTGGTGGCATTGGCTCGTTAAAAGACACATACAAAGCAAAAGTTCGCAATATTAATTATAAGAGTGTACGCTATCCAGGACATTGTGAGAAATTACGCTTTTTGATCAATGACTTAAAACTAAGAGACAAACAAGAGCTTCTATGTGAGATTTTTAATAATTCCATCCCGCGCGTTGAAGATGACGTTGTTTTGGTGTATGTTTCTGTTGAAGGCAAGATTAATGGTGTATACCATGAACGCCATTTTGCTAAGAAGTATCATTCTCAAGAAGCCTTTGGTCAAAAATGGAGTGCACTTCAGTTAACCACTGCTTGTGGAATATGTGTTACTATTGACCTTGCTATCAAACATAAGTACTTCGCACCTGGATTTGCCAAACAAGAAGACATTAACTTAACCCAAATGATGGATAACCGATTTGGTCACTACTACCGCTATAACTTTCTTGATGGAATTAAAAGCCCAAAGTTAATCACAAAAAGTACAGCAAACAATAAACTTGAAGTGATTTAAATCTAAGTAGGAGAAATGAATGACAACTTGTATGACCAGCTATACTGAAAAACTGACACAATATGCCTCCAAATATCAAACAAGTGAGTATATTGAAAGCTATAATCCTGCCAATAATGAGATTTTAGCCAAGGTGCCAAGCTTAGGACTCAACCACCTAAACCAAACCATCCAAGAAGCTCATGCTGCATTTTTAAAATGGCGTAAAACTCCAGCACCTAAGCGTGCTGAACTTGTACGCTTAATCGGTGAAGAATTAAGAAAAAATAAAGATCAATTAGGCAGTCTCATATCACTTGAAATGGGTAAATCTAAACAAGAAGGTGATGGTGAAGTGCAGGAAATGATAGATATGGCAGACCTTGCCGTAGGTCAAGCTCGCATGCTTTATGGCAAAACAATGCACTCAGAGCGTCCTGATCACAGAATGTTTGAACAATGGCATCCACTAGGTGTTGTTGGTGTAATATCAGCCTACAATTTCCCAGTTGCTGTTTGGTCATGGAACGCTTTTATCGCTGCCATCTGTGGTAACACTGTTGTTTGGAATCCATCACCTAAAACACCTTTATGTGCTTTAGCTGTTCAAGAGATTTGTGATCGTGTGACTCAAGCATATAACTTCCCAAATGTGTTTAGTTCTGTCGTATCGAAAAGCATTGATGTTTCTAAAGCACTTGTTAATGATACGCGTATTGCGCTTTTATCGTTTACAGGTTCAACCAAAGTTGGGCGTGAAATTGGCGCACAAGTGGCAAAACGCTTTGGCAAATCTTTACTTGAACTAGGCGGCAACAATGCAGCTATTATTGATGAATCAGCTGACCTTAAGCTTGCCATTCCTGCTGTAGTATTTGGTGCAGTTGGCACAGCGGGTCAGCGTTGCACCTCATTACGGAGATTACTAGTGCATAAAAACATCTATCAAGATGTTATTAAGCGCTTACAAAACGCCTATAAACAAATCACGGTAGGCGACCCACTTGACACCAAAAATTTAATGGGGCCATTAATCGACCAAAACTTAGTTGAAGTATATAAAAAAGCAGTTGCGTGTGCTAAAACTCTAGGTGGAAACATTTTATTTGGTGGTAATGTGATTAATAAACCTGGTAATTACGTTGAACCAACCATTATCGAAGTGAAACCTGATTGGGATATCGTTAACCAAGAAAATTTTTGTCCAATTTTGTTTATCATGCCATTTGAGAACATTGACGAAGCCATTTCTATCAACAATCAAGTTGACCATGGTTTGTCTTCGGCAATCTTTACTCAACGCATTGATCACTCTGAAAAATTCTTGTCTTACGCTGGCAGTGATTGCGGCATTGCCAACATAAATATTGGCACTTCAGGTGCTGAAATTGGTGGCGCATTTGGTGGGGAAAAACATACAGGTGGTGGTCGTGAGGCTGGATCTGATGCTTGGAAAACCTATATGCGTCGGCAAACCGTAACCATCAATTGGAGCAACTCCTTACCACTTGCTCAAGGTATTAAATTTTCACTCGAGGATTAAGTTATGTCTCAAATCGCAATTTTAGAAAGGTTATGGCAACAATATGTTGATGCAAACCCACACGTACAAGAGATCTATAATCTTTTTTACGATCACAACACTTCAGTGATTAACGATCATATTGCACTGCGCACTATTAATGATCCACGCATTGATATTGAAGTATTAGCTAAACCATTCATCGCGGAAGGGTATTTTGAAAATGGAGAGTACCATTTTAAAACTAAAAAGCTTTATGCAAAACACTATGAGCATAAAGATCCAACGCAGCCAAAAATCTTTATTAGTCAATTACTTTTAGAATCATTTACTCCATTTACCCAACAAACTATTAAAGCCTGCATTGATAAAATTGACTCGAAACTCTTAGTAAATCGAGAAAAACTTGTTTCAGCTGGTAATTGCTGGGGTCAACCAAGTCACCCAACTTATGAAAAGCTATTAGCTGAATCAGAATATGCTGCATGGTTTTATGTATTTGGCTTTAGAGCCAATCATTTTACAGTGTTTATTAACGCTTTGAACCAGTTTAATGAAATATATGAGGTCAATAACTTCTTGAAGAAACATGGTTTTGCACTTAATACTTCGGGTGGTGAGATCAAAGGCACACCAGGTGAGTTACTAGAGCAATCCAGCACAAAATCAGGAATGGTCATAGTTGACTTTGTTGAAGGCAAAAAAGAAATTCCTTGCTGTTATTATGAGTTCGCTAAACGTTATCCTGATCATACTGGTAGACTCTATCAAGGATTTGTTGCTGCCTCTGCCGATAAAATCTTTGAAAGTACCAACGTCAATCCTTAAGGGAAACTTATGAATAGTCATGATAGTCTATGGCACATTCGTCAAAGTGAAGTGCCACTTGCACTTGCCAACAACACCCACCTTTGCGTTAAAAAAGCTCAAGGAAGTGTGCTCATCGATATAAATGATAAACAATATATCGACTTTGCCGCAGGCATTGGTTCAATGAATATTGGTCACAACCATCCAAAAGTAGTTAAAGCCATCATTGAACAAACACAAAACTACATTCAACCTTGTTTTCATATCATGGTTCATGAACCGTACCTTCAATTAGCAAAAAAGCTAAACAGCATAACACCCGGGGAGTTTCCCAAGCAAACCATGCTATGCAATAGCGGTGCAGAAGCCGTTGAAAATGCGATAAAAGTTGCGCGCTTCTCAACAGGGCGCTCTGCTATTATTTGCTTTGATGGCGCCTTTCATGGGCGCACATTTATGAGTATGAGTTTAACAGCCAAAGTTAAACCATATAAATACGGCTTTGGTGAATTGTTTAATAATATTTATCGCTTAGCTTATCCTAATGTGCATACTTCTATTGAGAAATTAAAATCTCAATGGCAAGACTTAATTACTAATCAGGTGGCTGCTGAAAATATTGCAGCCATTATTATTGAACCACAGCTAGGTGAAGGTGGCTTTATTCCAGCAAGCATTGAAGCAATGCAATATCTACGCACATTATGTAATCAACATGGTATTGTTTTTATTGCCGATGAAATCCAAAGTGGCTTTTGTCGTACTGGTAAAATGTTTGCTATGGAGCATTATCATGTAGCTCCTGATATTTTAGTGATGGGCAAATCATTAGCATCTGGTTTACCACTTAGCGCGTTAACAGCTAGAAAATCATTATTTGACAAACTGCCTACTGCATCGCTAGGTGGTACGAACTCAGGCAATCCTATTGCTTGCGCTGCAGCACTTGCCTCACTTGAAGTATTTGAAGAAGAAAACCTTGCCCAAAAAGCGCAAGCAATAGGTCAAACTTTACGAGAGTTTTTTATTGCTCAACGCTTCAAGCATCACTTTATTGGTGATATTCGTGGACTTGGAGCAATGATTGGTATTGAGTTTATCAACGATAAAAACACACCGAACCCAGACTTGTTAAAAGTATATATTAAAAATTTACTAGATGAGGGGTTAATTTTGCTAAGCTCAGGTAGCCAAAAAGAAGTTTTACGTTTACTTCCACCTTTAAATACAACCGATGCACAATTAGAAAAAGCTTGCAATATCATGGAAATTGCACTTAATCGTACTGTCATGTCTCAAAAATAACTTGAGTCTATGAGTTTATATCAAAAATATAATTCAATTCTATCTTTAGTCCTTATTATCCTATTTAATTTGAATTTATTCAGGGAAAAATGAAGCTCTCTTTAGGAAACCCCTAAAATAAAACTAAAGAATTGGAATTCAAATAAACTTAGACATAACAATGACAAAAATATTAATCACGTCGTAATCGATCTGAAACAGCAATTGGGCTTGGATAAGTCAATACAACAATATAAGACGATACAATAAAGCTTAATATTGCTACTGCCTCAACAATAATTTCGGAGCTATTAGTAGCAACCCCTGCTGTAGTTGCTAATGAAATTAACATCAATGAGAACTCACTGCCCTGACCAAGCCGCATGCCAATTTCAAACGATTCCTTTGGCGTTTCACGTACTAACCATAATGTGACGAAATGTAGGATGGGTTTTAATACTAAAATCAGTACAGTCAATGCCAATACCACACCCCAAACAGATGTTAACAACCCAATCTGAAACCCAGCACCCACTGAGAAGAAAAACAAAATTAAAAAGAAATCTCGAAGCGGCTTTAAGTTCTCATAAATATATTTAGCAATCGGAGAACTTGCAACAATCACACCAGCAATAAAAGCACCAATTTCATTAGATAGCCCAAATACGATCGCAAGTTGCGCCATTCCAATACACCAGCCAATCGATAATAAGAAAATATATTCCTGAAAGCGGCTAAAACGTCTAAACAAACTAAACAAAAAGTACTTTTGAGCAAGATACCCCACTCCACCCAATACTGGCAATGCAAGTAAAAGCTTTATAAGCGAGAATAAATTAAAGCTTTCTGTTTGTGATGACCAAAGACTAATAAAGGTTAACATCAAAATTGCTATTAAGTCTTGAACCAATAAAATTGCAATCACCAGTTCGCCCAATCGTTTATGATGTAAAGCCGTCGTTGGTAATAATTTCAAACAGATAATTGTGCTTGAGAAGATCAAAGCCGCTCCAATAATAAAGCCTTGAGCACCAATACCAAAAGCGTGACAAATCACAACTGTTGCAACAATAAAAACAATGCTACTGGTAATAGACACAAAAAGCGCCTTACCTAGCATTTTGATCATACTTTTAATTTCAAGGTTAAGACCAAGCAAAAATAACAAAAACATAATACCAATATCTGAGGTCTCTTGAATAGTTGTTGTGTCACTAATAAGTCCTAAGCAATGAGGACCAACAACTATACCCAAAACGATATAGGCAACAATGATTGCTTGACGTGTATAAAGTGCTAAAGTTGCAAAAACTGATGCACCAAAAAAAACCAAAAAAAATACAAATATTAAATTATGCATCGCTATTTTTATCCCTACTATAACCTTAAGTTTTACAATTTATCACCATTGTCTTCTCTGAACACAAATTTATTTACCCGCTTGCATTTAAAAAAACCATCTTGCTAAACCCTAACTTCCCATCTATTCACCTACAAAGATAAGAAACGTATGAGTTTTTGTTTGTTTAGCTTTGAACCTCATAAGCCCCGTGCGTAGCTAAAATCGGTTTGTAAAGCTGGGTAGTTTATTTTTCTTCTTGCACAGAATGCAACATGAAAAGCTTAATAATTGTTGTCATACCCTCAATCTTAAAGCTTTCAAGATTTGCATCCACTAACGCTCGCTTACAAGCTGCTGGCGCCAATAAGTATAACTCAATCTTCTTAGAGTAGTAATAAACAAACAATTCAATTTGATGTAAATTAACATTTTGATGATTTTGTCCTAGGTAGACTTCGAGTTGGCGCATAATTTCCGTGCGATTAGGTGGCATGTCTTTTGGATCAACGATTTGTTCTGGATGCTCTGCTACATCCACATGCACCGTGATATCTTTTATATTTTCAATTTTAAGTGCTAATGCACCACGCACATGTTCTGCTACATAGTGTCCTTCTGATGCTGTTATGTGTGAATCAACTAAAACATGTACATCCAAAATGATCTGTCCTGCCATCTTACGTGTGCGCAAACAGTGAAACCTTTTAACACCATCAACTTTAGCAATTGTTTCCTCAATTTTATGTAATATCTCTTCATTAACTCCAGTATCGACTAATTCAGATAACGCTTTATAACACCATTCAACACCCATTTTCCCAATCATAATCGATACAATAATTGCTGCCAGTGAATCCATCCACGTAACACCTAACGTCGTACCAATTAACCCAATCAATACCACAACAGATGACCACATATCTGATCGGCTATGCCACGCATTTGCACGCAGTAAATCTGAACCAATCCGATTTGCTGTCACCATAATATAACGAAACAATCCTTCATTTGCCACAATTGAAAAAATAGCGGCGTAAATGGTCCACTGATCAGGAATGATTAACTCACCTATAAACCAATTTTGTATAGAGTGATAACTAATAAGAAGTGCAATCACAATCAACATAATTGACAAGACCACTGTCGCTAATGTTTCTATACGTTCATGCCCATAAGGATGATTGTAATCGGCCCCTTTATTGGCATGCTTGGTGGCAAATAATACCATGATGTCACTTAATAAATCTGAGAATGAATGTATACCATCTGCAAACAAAGCGGGTGATCGACCAATCAAACCAATGACCATTTTTAATGCCGCTAATAAAGTATTAACAAACATACTAGTGATGGTAACCTTTTTGCTTGCTCGATAACGCTCTATTTCAGAAATAACCATATTATTGCGTTTCCATTTTAATAGGATTAGTTGCCAGCATACTGTTTTTCATTCATTTGTATACTAAAATCCAACATATAGCACTGAACTGGTACTAATCAATAATCATTCTCAAGCGTTGGTAGTAGTAATATTGACCAACCACAATGAATAATAAACTTAAAATTAAAATTGGACTCAATAAACTAGGTAATGGCCATCCAAAACTAAGTGCTGATATTTCATCACAAAGCAAAGCAATAATATTTAGTAATAAAAACCATACACTAAAAGCACTGGCATTTTTTTCTTTTATATTTTTAACGATTTGTGGCAACCAGTGCACTGCGTAGCAAAACATACTTATAAATCCTATTTTTTGTAATACTTTAGGACCTAATATATTGAAAATTGCAAATATTATACCTAAAATAACAATTGTTAAAATGACAATATGAAATCGATATATTTTCTGCTGACTATCTCTATATATCTGCCATTGTTGAAATAGTAAACATAACAAAATAGACATCGTGACAGTACGATATTGCCATTGCAAATTAAAACCAAAACCGTATATAAGATCAAGCGTATTTGCAACAATCATAAGTGTTTGATTACTATGACTAATATATCCTGCTTGGCATTTAATCTGGTTATAAATAATTTGTGGTAAGAAATAAGTACAATAAATAACGAATGATATATTAATGCTAATATAACCAATGTATTCCATCATGCCTCCTATAATTTAAGTATAGAAAGCTGCAAACCATAACGAAAAGGGTACAACTTCCTACGCTAGTATTAACTAGTTCAGGTACAAAGGGTTAGGAATGACCTTCTCAGCAAACGTTAAGCTTGCACCCCTGTTGCAACTTCAGATTGTAGTGAAAAAACTAATTAAGTTCAAATGGATTTCTTAGAACATGATGAAATTGGGCTTCTTTTGAGTCAAAATACTTCTTTAAAGTTGAAGTAGGACTCTTAATTCTTCAGTTGAATTAGCATAATATGGTGCCAAGTTAATCACTTTACGGCGTTTGACGTGTTCAGTATAGACAATAAAGTCATCTGCAATTCTTGCTCGATAGAGTTCAAAATCCGTAAATCCGTCACCTATAACTACTGTTTTTCCTTTGAGTTTATGCTTAATTTTTTGTGCGCCAACTAATTTAGAATCACAAAAACCGTTATCGTTATTAAGGCTCTTAAAAACACCTTGTTCATCCCAATTGAGTTCAACAGCAAAAACATAGTTTTGATTGATATGTAAAGTCTGAGAAAAAGGAAGTATGAGCTCTTTAAAACCGCCACTAATAATAAAAACTTCCACACCCATGCGCTGCAAATCGATAATAAGCGCCTCTATACCAAAAGTAAACGCACTCGGACAATATTGAGCTGCAAACCAGTTTAATGCGGCTTTTGTTGGCTTGGCTATCTGTAATCGTCGATCCAAACTTTCTCTAAAGCTAATCTCGCCATTCATACCTGCTTCAGTTAAACCTTCAATTGCCTTAATTTTATTTTCATCACCATTTAGTAAATTCTTCATAATAAGCTCAAGTGATTCAAAACGAATTAAGGTTGAATCAAAGTCAAAGATAACGTTGTTATAAAGCACAAGTATTCCTTTATTTTTAAGCTGAAGTCAAAGCTCCACTATTAAAGTACTTAAAGAATTCACCTTGTGGTTTGAGGATAAAGACATCGTCTTTTTTACCACTAAAGCTTATTTGATAAGCCTGCATAGTACGCCAAAAGTCATAAAACTTCTTAGACTGCCCATATGTCTCTGCATAGATTTGAGCTGCTTTAGCATCTGCCTTTGCTTTTATCTCTTTTGCATCACGATCAGCTTTAGCAAGAGTAATGGTAACTGTTGCATCTGCATCAGCGCGAATCGATTCAGATAATTGTTCCCCTTGAGCACGAATAGAAGCTGCTACTTTTTGACGCTCAGAACGCATTCTTTGATAGATTGAATCAGTAACTGTTTCAGGTAGGTCAATCTGTTTAATTCTCACATCAACGACATCAATACCAATTTTCTTTGCTTGATCTTGAACACTCCTAGTTAAAGTTTGCATAAGCTGATCACGTTCATTATTAATCAAACCTTGAATATCAATTTTACCGACCTCTGCACGCAGGGATGCTTCTAGAAACTGTTTTAACAATAATTCAGCACGTGAATCGTTACCAGATACACTACGGTAAAACTGGGAAATATTAATAATCTTCCACTCCAAATACGCATCAATAATTACATCTTTTTGCTCATTGGTTACCACGCGTGATGAATCTACTATTAATGTGCGCAAACGCATATCATAGGTCTTTATCTGTTCAATCAGTGGGATTTTAAAGTTTAACCCAGGCGTATAGACTTTGACTTGACCATCTTTTGTTTGATTGAGCTCCCCAAGTCTTAAAATCACTGCTTCATTTCCTTGATTAACACGAAAAAGCAAACTAAATAACAACAACAATACTACAATAATAACGACGATCAAACTCATTAATTTATTGCTCATTAGCGACCTCCTTGGACAGTTGAGGATAAGGCCACAGGCGATAATTTATCACCATAAAAGATATTTTTAGCACCATCGCCATCAACAATATACAGTTTGTTATTTTTAAATATATTTTCCATCGTCTGATAATATAGCTGGCTTTCGATAATATTTGGGTTTTGCTGATATACTGGCAATAATTGGCTAAAGTTTGCCACATTACCTTGCGCTTCTAACACTACTTTTTCTTGATATGCACGCGCTTCATCCAAAATACGTTGTGCTTTACCTTTAGCAACGGGGACAACTTTATTAGCATAGCTTTGTGCCTCGTTTTGAATGCGTTCACGATCTTCACGCGCTTTGATCACATCATCAAATGCACTTTTGACCTCCGATGGAGCTTGTGCAGGCTGCATAATCACCTCACTAACTAAAATACCTGTTTGATATTTTTGAAGTAATTTTTCTAACTCTTTTTGTACTTCTAAGGTAATCTGAGTTCTAGAAGTTGTTAAGATTTTCTCAAGTTTATTTTCACCAACTACTTGACGAACAGCGCTCTCAAGCGATTGTCTTAAGATAAGCTCAGGATTATTTGTTGCAAATAAATATTTTTCTAAATTTGCAATGCGGTATTGAACTGAAAACGATACATGAACAATATTCTCTTCAGAAGTCAGCATCTGCTTATCCAATTTTATTGTATTTAATACCTCAACGTCTTTCTTGATCACACTAACAAAACCAGGTGGATGCCAGTGCATGCCTGACCCTTCGACAGATGAAAATTTACCAAAGGCCAACACTGCTGCTTGTTGTGCTGGTTGTACAACATAAATTCCCATTGCAGCCCATACAACAATAATAGTCACTGCTACACCAACTATAATTCTCTTAACTGGCAAGGGTTTTTGCTGACTTACGTTTCGTGAGTAAATGCTACGATTGTTATCTTTTTTAGGCGGCTCTGACCCTTGACCGTTCCCACCAATATTTGGACTAGGTGAGTCATTAGATGAATGATTGGAATCATTCCCTTGGTTTGATTTACGACCCTTGCCTAAAAATCGGCGAATCGCTTCCTCCAGATCAGGTGGTCCTTGGTTGAAAACTTTATTAAGTGATAAAAACTTAAATGCCATCGATACTACTTTAGGTTTCTCTTTCAGTGCGCTAATGGTGACTAAATTTTGCTATTAACTCAAGTTTATTGTGTGCGCAAATTTCATCAAAATCGCTTTTTGCAATGTGTAAAGCTAATTGATACTCTCCACTGTCACTTATTGTCTCTTTTTCAACAGCCCCTAGCTGATATAGTTCTGCTCTTACTTTGGCGTGCTTGGTGGACAATACCAACACGCCTTTTAACCATTGTTGATTAAAATATTTGGCAACTGCTTCATATAGAAATTGAATACCTTGTCCTGTTTGCGCGGATAAATAGACATCTGCCGGCTTATCTTTATGATAAATGATATGTGCTTTAACATCCTCTAAACGATCTATTTTGTTATAGACTTGTATAATTGGTTTATCAGCAGCATGAATTTGTTCCAACACCAAATGTACCTGCTCAATATAAGCGCGATGATGTTCATCAGCATAATCAATTACATGAACGAGTAAATCTGCTTCAATTGCTTCTTCTAAGGTTGCATGAAATGCTTCGACAAGATTATGCGGTAAATTACGAATAAAACCTACCGTATCCGATAATACTACCTCACCTAATTTTGGAATTATTACTTTGCGAAGTGTGGGATCCAATGTTGCAAAGAGTTGATCTTTTGCTAGTACTTGTGCACCACTTAATTTATTAAATAGCGTCGATTTTCCAGCATTGGTATAACCGACAAAGGCAATTGTTGGAACGGCATTTTTTTGTCGAGCAGTACGACTTAAAGCGCGTTGCTTTTTGACTTTTTCTAAACGCTTCTCAATTTGGGCAATTTTTTGACGCAACATTCGTCTATCTAGCTCTAATTGGGTTTCGCCAGGTCCTCCACGCATACCAATTCCACCTTTTTGACGCTCCAAGTGTGTCCAACCACGCACCAAACGTGTAGCAACGTAGTTTAATTGTGCAAGTTCAACTTGTAGCTTTCCTTCATGAGTTTGAGCACGTTGTGAGAATATCTCCAAAATCAAACGCGTACGATCAATGACTTTACAATTTAATGCTTTTTCGATATTACGCTCTTGAGAAGGTGTGATCGCATGGTTAAAAACCACAAGATCAATCTGATTATTATCAATGATTTTTTTGATTTCATCGAGTTTACCACTACCACAAAAATACTTAGGATCTGGTAAGCTTCGTTTAGCACAGACCGTTGCAGAAATTTGCCAATTTGCAGCATGAACAAGACCATTTAGCTCAGAAAGCTCTGCGTTCAACTCAGGTTTAGATGAAAAATTAATATCAATTAGTAGGCAGTTCTCACCTACCTCATAGTCATGAAAGATCTCCAAAGAAAAGAGCTCCTTAGTGATTAAAAGGGTTAAATTTGAGTATTTTGTTGTATTGGATGTTTGTTGTACTCTTGTATTTCTTCAACATCTGTATCATAAGATTCTTCATATACATTTTCTTCGATTCCATCAAAGTCTTCTTCTTGATCAGTGTTATTATGCTGGTGGCTATGGTTTGGATTATAGTTACTATAAACTAAGCGCACAGCTTTAGCAGGTACAACAGTTGAAATCGCATGCTTATAAACCATCTGATTAACGCTATTGCGTAACACAATAGCAAATTGGTCAAATGCTTCTATGATGCCTTGCAATTTGATCCCATTGACTAGATAAATTGACACTGAAATTTTTTCTCTTCTGAGTGCATTTAAGAACGGATCCTGCAAGGACGGGATTCTAGACATAGTATTATCCTCTTTATTTTTTTAATTGTTTAATAGTTTTATTTTTAAAATGGTTATACAGCACAGATTGTTACTGTGGATGGCATTCTATCACCAATATAGGCAAGAAAAAAGTAGAACACCAAAAGCCGCAATAAAAAAATAAATAGTAAAAACCTACACTTTGTAAACGGCGCTTTGTCTTCTATTTTTGTGTAATTGTAAAGTAAAATGCTTTGATAAAGCATAAATTGATTAATTATTAGTTATTTTAACTCTAAAATTTCTTACAAAAAACACATCTCAAATTTCTAAAATTGTTTGAATTTTTGGGGAATTTTTAGGGTATATCCCATATAAAAACACATAAAATGCAAAGCAAGAAAATCTGTAAAATGGGTTGTGAGTGGTATATAATGCCTTCAAAAATCACTGCATGTCAATTTCCTATAGGTAATAATGATGTTTAATATTAAAAAAGTCTCCGTATTTCTGCTTTCTGCTTCATTTATGGTTCAGCTTAAACCTGCACTTGCAAATCAAACTAATACACCACCTACCTCTGGTGAAATAACAACTCAACCTAATACCTATGGTGCAGCTTCAGTTAATTATATGGGTGTTCCACTCAATGCTTATGGTGCTGTTTCTTCCAGTGCGAATGTACCATTTGAAGTGCAGGTTCCACCTATACCAAGTGATCTCAAACTACCTGATGTCACACCTGCCACCGAAATTTGGAAAAATCAAGTAGTCACTCCACCAATGCTAAACGTTAAAGGTTATCTTCTTATCGATGCTAAAACAGGGAACGTATTAGCCGAAAAAAATGCTAATTTGCGTGTAGCTCCTGCTTCTTTAACCAAAATGATGTTGTTGTACATCGCTGAGCAACGCCTTGCTTCTGGCAATTTAAAACTCAATCAAGAGGTTAAAGTCCCTGCTGTAGCATGGCACACTGCAGGCTCTAGCATGCACTTAAAAGCAGGACAAAAAGTCACCATTCAAGACCTGCTTGAAGGCACAATTGTTGCCTCAGGAAATGATGCTGCGGTAACGCTTGCAATGGTCATTGCAGGCACGCAGGAAGGTTTTGTTAACATTATGAACTTCACTACTAATAAACTTGGAATGAACAACACTCATTTTAGCAATGTCATGGGTTTACCTGCACCCAACTTATACACCTCAGCGCGTGACATTGCTGTATTGGCTCAACATATCATCTATGACTACCCACAATACTACCACTATTACAAAATGGATAGCGTTAGCATGAATGGTTTTGTCACGCGAAATTATAATAAATTATTAGAAATTTACCCTTATGCTGATGGTATTAAAACAGGATCAACCGATTCTGCTGGCGATTCCTTGGTATCTTCTGCAGTTAAACCAGATCATGATCGTTTGATTGCTGTTGTTATGGGTTCAACCAGTCTACTGCAAAGCGCACGTGATAGCCAAACGCTATTAGAGTATGGTTTCTCTAATTTTCAAACAAAAACCTTTTATCCTGCCTATTATGTACTTGGTGATATTCGTGTCTATAAAGGTGCTGAAGGCATGGTTGACATTGGAGTACAACAACCAATTACGGTCAGCTTCCCACATGATGTGAATGCCAAGGATATTCAATTTGTATTACACAAAAACCCTAAAGGTTTGGTAGCACCCATCCAAGCTGGCACACCAGCAGGTAGTGTTGATATGACATATAAAGGGAAAGTAATTCAAACCTTCCCAGTTTTAACATTAAAAGGCGATTCAACCGGTTCATTATGGCAACGATTGAAAGACACCGTTTTATTGTGGTTTGCTTAAGCGACTACGTTAGATATAGTTTTAAAGCACCCTTAAAGAATATAAGTAGAGTGCCTTCATAAGCAGCTTCATCTTGAAAACAGATACAATAGGTTAATAAATTCCTATTGGCACGGCTTGCTCAAATGTAAGGTCAGCAAAGCGACAAAAACGACCCTCAAAGTGAACTTTGATGCTGCCAATAGGACCATTACGCTGTTTACCAATAATTATTTCTCCTAATCCTTTATTATCCTCTTTATCCTTGTGATAGACTTCATCGCGATACACAAACATAATCACATCAGCATCTTGCTCAATTGCTCCAGAGTCACGTAAATCTGACATCATTGGACGCTTATCCGCACGATCATCTACCCCACGATTAAGTTGAGATAACGCAACTACTGGCACATGCAGCTCTTTAGCAAGTGATTTTAAGGCGCGTGAAATCTCGGAAACCTCTTGTGTTCGATTATTCTCATAACCTGGTACTTTCATCAGCTGTAAATAGTCAACCACAATCATGCTAAGCCCATTATGTTCTTTATAAACTCTACGAGCACGCGAACGCATTTCCGAAGGCGAAAGACCAGCACTATCATCAATGTGCATATTAAAATCTTTTGATAACACTTCCATTGCTGTTGTAATTTTTGCCCAATGTTCATCTTCTAAACGACCATTTCTAAGTGCATTCTGTTCCACACGACCCAGTGATGAAATCATTCTTAATACAATGTCTTCTGCTGGCATCTCTAAACTAAATACAAGCACTGGTTTTTCTGCGCCTCTGGCAACGTTTTCAGCTAAATTCATAGCAAACGTCGTTTTACCCATCGATGGGCGACCAGCGACGATAACTAAATTTGCTGAATGCAGACCAGAAGTCAATTCATCTAAATCAGTAAACCCAGTTGAAATGCCAGTAATACCATCACTTGCTTCCATCATTGCATCAATCCGATCAATTACACTTGGAATGATCTCACGAATCGCCCTTGGTCCATCACCTTTTTGAATGTCGGTTTCAGCAATTGCTAAAATCTTTTGCTCAGCGACATCTAAAATCTCACCTACCTTACGTCCTTGTGGCGTGTAAACCATATTAGCAATATCAGTTGCAGTATTTAATAACACGCGTAATTTTGCACGTTCTTTAACAATCTCAGCATAGGCAACAATGTTGGCAGCAGTAGGTGTGTTTTTAGTAACTTCAGCTAAATAGTGCAAGCCACCTGCCTGTTCTAACAGTTTTTCATTTGAAAGTGCATCACTGAGGGTGATAATATCAAACGGTACTCCTTGCTGAATCAGCTTTTGCATTTGATGGAAGATAATACGATGTTGTGTGCTGTAAAAATCATCAGAAATTAAGATTTCTTCAACCTTGGTCCATGCTTCATTATCTAAAATAAGTCCACCAATGACAGAGCGTTCAGCATCAATTGAAGAGGGTGGTCGCTTGATATTTTCTAGTTGATGTGTTAGAGATATAGCTTCATCTGGATACATTATAGACCCTTTTACTTATCGACTTGATCAAGTGTAGTATTAGTATTTAATACATGAGTCATATCGTCCTCTTTATCCTCTCCGTCCCAAGGTGTATAATCATCAGCAATATCAGCTGAAATAACTGTTTGTTGAGTATTAACTTTATCATTATGCTCTACACTTTTACTTTCTTTAGCAAAAATTTGCATAAGAAAGGTAATAAACTCTCGTAAAGTCTCTGCCATAATAATAAAGTCTGCATCAAAGCGTTCGGTTTTTGTTTCAGAAACAATATCACTTGCCTTATCTTGAATTATCTCAAGAAACTTTAAGGATTTAATCATAAATTCATCATTGATTACAAAACTCAATTGATCTTGCCAGGAAAGTCCAAGCTGAATCACTTCTCGTCCTGACGCAATTAATGACAAAATATCCTCAGTAAATAAATTCTGACGCTGACAGCGAATAATTCCTGAAGCATCTTTGTTATCTTGCAGCACACATTGATCTTCAATCGTTAACTCCTGGGGATATTGATTGGTTTGCAACCATTGTGTTAACAAGATCGAAATGGGTAATATTTCTGGAATGCGTATTTTCAAACTTCCCAAAGCTTTACGCAAATTCACAGTCAACAGCTCTGCTTTTTTAGCCGAAGAAGCATTGACAACTAACCAGCCAGAAGATGTATCGATATAAGCATAAATCATACTATTTTTGGTAAATGCTCGTGGTAACAAATTTTGATAAATCTCTTCTTTTAAGGTATCCTTTTCTTTCTTTTTAACTTTGCGTGATTCTCTTAGCTCAATTTCTTCGACCTTTTCATCCAAAATTTCTTTAATTACACCAGCAGGTACAATTTTCTCTTGAATTTGAAATGCTATCATCATAAAACCACTTGCTGCATGAATAATCGGAGCATCTCCAGCTAAAGGCGACACCCAACCCATTGAAAGAGGTGCACTTGTTGAGCATGGTACAAAAGCATGTTTGGTTAGCTGTTTCTCTACTTCTTCAACGCTTAACTCAAATTTTTCTGTGAACTGAAACAATGCTAAATTCTTAAACCACATTTTCTTACCTTTTTTTTACTTATCTGAATCAATTACTTCTCTGCCTTTAAAGGATAGGCTGTAAGTACTTTAACTTATTTAAAAACCACCGTTGGTCGCTTAGCTGCATCTTCTAAAGATTTTAAATATGCATTATTTGGATAGTTTGTTTTTAATACTTCCATCGATTTTTCTGCTAACATCGGTAGTTTTAATATATCATAAGCACGAATGATCAATACCAATGCATTTTCAATAGATTTACTTTGCGGGTAACTCTCAACCACAAGCTTAGCGCGGTTAATTGCTGCCACATAAGCCTCATGGTCAAAATAAAACTTGGCGATATTATATTCATATTCCGCAACCACATTGTTGATATGCACCATTCTACGCTTTGCATCGCCAACGAATGAACTTTCTGGATCTAACAGTACTGCACGCTTTAAATCATTAAATGCTTGGATATAAGCAGATGGATCATGTTGGGCCATATCATAAGGCAATCTGCGTTGCAAAAATCCACGACCATTATCGTAATTGATCACTCCCATCATATAGTAGACATAGCCCAAATTTTTAGAAGTAGGATAGGCTCTTAAAAACTGTTGAGCCAAACCTAATGCCATTTCTGATTGACCATCTTCATAATAAGCGTAAATAAGCTCAAGATTTCCCAACTCAGAATATTTTTGAAAAGGATATTGAGAATTTAATGAGCGAAATGTATCGATCGCTTTATAGTACTCACCATTTTTAACTTGTTCATGCCCTTTAGCATAAATATACTCTGCACTTTCACCTTGATAAGGTAAAGGCTTGTTTGTGGTGGTAGCACACGCTGAAAGCAAAGCAAACACACCAAGACAATACATCCTCAATAAAATCTTTTTCATTTATTTTCCTTTGATTCATTACCGCCTTTGTCATTTATTGTTTACAATAATACCCAGATTAAAAGGCGTCTTTTATAGGATTTTACTTGTGTCACATCATACCGTATTTAAAAATATTCATCAAAATGTTATTGCACCAGAAACACTAGCTGGAAAAAGACTTGACCAATGTTTATCCATCCTATTTAGAGACTATTCACGTTCACAATTACAAAAATGGTTAAAACAAGGCGATATTCTCGTAAACGGTGAACAACGTAAAGCTAAAGATAAAATTATCGGCGGTGAAGAAATTACTCTTAATACACAATTAGAACAACAAAACAACTGGCAAGCCGAGCCAATAGCACTTGATGTTATTTTTGAAGATGATCATATCATCATTATTAACAAACCAGCTGGTCTTACTGTCCATCCAGGAGCTGGAAACTATTCTGGGACTCTATCCAATGCGCTACTTGCACACGATTCTGCTTTTTCAACACTACCAAGGGCAGGTATTATTCATCGATTGGACAAAGATACTTCAGGCATAATGGTTATAGCTAAAAGTCTTAAAGCTCATACTTCGTTAATTGAACAATTAACTAAGCGACAAGTAAAGCGTGAATATGAAGCAATTGTAACAGGATATATCACCGTTGGTAGTACCATTAAAACAAAAATAGGTCGAAACCCTCATAACCGTTTGAAAATGGCTGTAACACCAACTGGTAAAGAGGCAATTACTCATTTTGTAGTACTTGAGCGTTATCGTGGGCACACGCGAATTAGATGTAAACTTGAAACGGGTAGAACTCATCAAATTCGCGTACATATGGCGCATATTAAAGCACCTCTTGTAGGTGATCCTATCTATAACCCACGTTTAAAACTGGTTAAAGGCTTATCAGATGAAGCACAAGAAGTATTAAAAGCTTTCAAACGTCAAGCACTACATGCTTATAAACTTGCCTTTATTCACCCTGATACTGAAAAGCATATTGAGTTTATTGCCAAACCACCTACAGATCTACAAAATTTAATTAAAACGCTCCGCTACGACGCTCAGCAATTGTACAGTTATGATGAAGATGACTTTAATGATAACTATTTTGACTTTGTTGATGACTATGAAGATTATGACGACGAGGAATATGATAACGATGATGACAACGATTTAGATCAACTAAGGTTTGAATATTAATAATTAGGCAGTGTTGTCATCTAGCACATCCCTTTTTATAATCTCAAATCAAAAATGACGAAAATTGATGTACATTGCAGGAATTCCAACTCAATAAAGACAGTTAAAGCAGGAACGCTAAAGTAAAACACTGCCAATCTATCTATATCAAATAACAATATTAATTATTTTCCCAGGAACATGTATAAATTTTTTGATTTCTTGACTTTTTATTAACCTTTTAATTTTTTCTTCACTTATAGTCTTTTGTTTTATGGTTTCATTATCATCTTGTGAATCAAAATCCATGTGTAGTTTTAACTTTCCATTTATAGTAATTGGGTATGTAATAACTTTAATGTCTAGATATTGATCTTTGATTTCAGGATAACTTTGGTCAACGATGTAATCATTCTGTTTAAGAGCTTGTTGCCAAAGTTCTTGTGATATATACACAGCAAAAGGAGAAACAGCGATAAGTAAATCCTTCAGGATGTGAGTACTATGGCATTTAATGGCAGTTAGTTCATTGACACAAATCATCATGGCGCTAATAGCTGTGTTATAGGAGAAGCGATCTATATCGCTAGCTACTTTTTGCAACATAGTATGCAGGATATGCAACTCATGATGTGTTGCTGCGTTATGACTAACTATAAGCTCTCCTTTATCATTATAAAACAAGCGCCACAGCTTATTGATAAATTTGCTGACACCTTCAATACCATTTAACATCCAAGGTTTTGACTGCTGTATTGGACCTAAAAACATTTCGTAAATTCTAAAGACATCTGATCCAAATTGTTGAATTATATCGTCTGGATTGACTACATTGTATTTTGATTTAGACATTTTTTCTATTGTCCAATCGCAGTAAAAATGTTTACCATCGTAGATAAACTTACTGTCTTTATTTTCATTTCTCCATGTTTTAAATTCTTTAATATTGAGAGAGTCATCTGAGTTAATATATTTAATATCAACATGAAGTTTTTGAACGTCATAATTATTTTTTAACTCACTTGAAACAAAAGTATTTTCTCCTTTTATACGATAAATAAAGGATGATCTTCCTTGGAGCATCCCTTGATTAATAATTTTTTTAAAAGGTTCAGCAAAGCTTATAACTCCTATATCATATAAAAAAAGATTCCAAAATCTTGAATATAAAAGATGTCCCGTTGCATGTTCACTGCCACCAATATATAAGTCAACTTGATCCCAGTAAGAACTGTCTTCGCTGTTTACAAGATGGTTTTCATTATTAGGTGACATATATCTTAAGAAGTACCAAGTTGAAGCTGCCCAGCTTGGCATTGTAGTTAGTTCATATTTAAATTTACCTTTATACAACCACTCTTTAGCACGACCTAAAGGTGGTGTTCCATCTTTTGTTGGAAGGTAGTTATTTATCTCTGGAAGTTCTAAAGGGAGTTCAGATTCTTTAATAGCTTTAGGGATGCCATCTTCATAATAAATTGGGATCGGTTCACCCCAGTATCTTTGACGACCAAATATTGCGTCACGCAATTTGAAATTAGTTTTTTTCTTTCCAATCTTTAAATTGCATAAATATTGGCATATTGATTCGTTTGCTTGATAAGTAGACATTCCATTTAAGAAGTTTGAATTTATTATTTTATTTGTGTTTTTATCTAGTACATCAATAAAATTTAAGTCATATTTTTTTGCTAACTCGCTATCTCTTGCATCTTCACTTGGAACTCCCATTACAACTCCCGTTCCATAACTTGATAGAACGTAGTTTCCAATCCAAATAGGTATTTTCTGGTTATTTGCAGGGTTTATGGCATATTTACCAGTAAAGATTCCACTTATTTGGTTAAGATTAGAAACTCTTTCTAGCTCGCTATCTTTGGAAGTTTTTTCAACATACTCATTTACTTTTAACTTATTCTCATTTGTTATAAAGCTTTGCAAAGATGGATGCTCTGGGGAAATGCATAAAAATGTTACGCCAAATATAGTTTCAGATTTAGAAGTATATATATCTATCGTTTCACTTGAGTTGTCAATATTGAAATTAATTACAATACCTTGAGATTTCCCTATCCAATTTTTCTGTGTTTCTTTTAAAGATTCTGGCCAATCCAGAGAATTTAAGTTAGATAGCAAACGATCTGCATATGCTGTTATTCTCATCATCCATTGTTTCATCTTCCGTTTTTCTACCGGGTGCCCCCCTCTTTCAGATACCCCATTAATAACTTCATCATTCGCAAGTACAGTTCCTAGTTTTGGACACCAATTCACTGTCGCATAAGACAGATAAGTCAGTCTATATTGCATAAGGATTTCTGATTTTTCAAGTTCAGAAAAATTTGTCCAATCATTTGCTGAGAAATCAGCAGCATTATTGTCCTTAGCTGCATTAATTCCAAAAGAACCACCTTTTTCAAAACATAAAATTAAATCTTTTATGTCTCTAGCTTGATTTTTTTCTGTATCGTACCAAGAATTAAATAACTTAATAAAGATCCATTGAGTCCACTTATAGTATTCTTTATCTGATGTTCTAATTTCTCTAGATTTATCAATGCACAGTCCCATTCTACTTATTTGGGAATTAAAGTTACATATGTTTTCTTCAGTTGTTTTTTTGGGTTTTGCCCTGTCTCTATTGCAAATTGTTCTGCTGGCAATCCAAATGAGTCAAATCCCATAGCATGCAAAACATTATATCCTTTCAAGCGTTTATAGCGGCATGTAATATCAGTAGCAATGTATCCTAGAGGATGTCCAACATGAAGACCGCTACCAGAAGGATATGGGAACATGTCAATGCAATAAAATTTTTTCTTTGTAGAGTCGGGGTGAACTTTATATACATTGTCATCATTCCATTTAATATTCCATTTTTTCTCTATTTTTCTATAGTTAATATATCCCATTAATTAAACTCCCAAACTCAAATTAAAGCAAAATAATAACACACAGAGATTAGTGTAACTAGTACACCGTCTCATTAATTTTGTCAGGCAGATGAGACCTTAGAGCCTGTTCAAAGTCTCTGTGCTATTAGCCTAATGAAAGCAAGTACAACCATTTGCAAACTGGTATTATTTTTTCTTTCACAGTTTTTCCATAAACGCCGACATTTTTCTAATCAAGCAAAAGAGCGTTCAACCACCCAACTCTTTGGGATCACAGCAAACTTATGCAGTTCACTTCGTTTAGCTAATTTGTTGTAATATGGATAGCATGCGGCAAGCCTTGTGTATCCACAGCAATATATCGCTTAATTCCAGAAACTCTTTTACCTGCGTCATAACCTTTATTTTCAGCAGTATCTGTATTTTTCACACTTTGCGCATCCACAATACAAAAGCTAGTTCTCTTGGTGCTGTCTTTTTTCTAGCACTTAAAAGAATGGGTTCAATTACTGCAAACTGTGCGCGTGTAATATCAATGGGATAGCGTTTTCGCATTTCAACTCCCCACTTTTGGAATTTAAAAACGTAGATTTTAGCAAATTAAAAAAATTTTTGAACAGGTTCTCAGGCAGCCGACCTAGTGCTTTATATTCAAGTTGAAAGTATTTGCCACAATTTTGACAGGGATATCTTTGTGCACCATTTGGACTAGATTTCAATTGGTTCTTACCTGCTTTAACTGTTTTTATTGAGTTGCAATTCCTGCAACGTATATCAATTTTTTCTATTTTTGATTATAAAAACAAATGCGCTAGATGACAACATTACCCACTTTTTAATCTATAGCACAATCACCCGATCAACATTCTGAAACCCACGAGGGAGGAGCTTACCCCTTGTTGCCCGCTTACCTTCATAATCCTTTAAATCAGAAAAGCTTAAACGCATATGGCGTTTACCTGAGAAGATAGTCAATGTTTCACCTTTAAGAACAACTGCAACAAACTTAAGCATTTCGCCTGTTGCAAGATGACTTGGCATATTAATTAAGCGATTGCCTTTACCTTTAGTTAAGTTTGGGATCTCTGATTTCTTTACTGCCAAAAGCCTGCCTTGATTAGAAATAGCAACAACAAAGGCATCTTCATTTTCTTTAATATTAACAGGAGGTACAATGCGATCATCACCTAGTGTAATCACCTGTTTACCGACTTTGCTTTTGGTGATAAGACCTTCTGATTGTGCTAAAAAAGCATTGCCCGCACTTGAGGCAAAAAGCACTTGATCATCAGTCCTCACAAAACTTAAACCTATTATTGTCTCATTTTTTTCTAATTTCAAATGTCCAGTAATTGGCTCACCTTGCCCTCTTGCTGAAGGCAGATCTGTACTTAGTAAACTATAAACTTTACCTAGGCTTGAAAAAAATAAACAAGGTTGATTAGTTTTACCCACACTAGAAGCAAAGTAGCTATCGCCCACCTTATAACTTAAACCTTCAACGTTTACTTCATGCCCTTTAGCAACCCTCACCCAACCTTGCTTAGATAAAACGATAGTTACGCTTTCCACAGGTTGCAAATCAGAATCTTTGAGCGCTCTGGCTTCAGGGCGTACAATTAAAGCAGATTTACGTGCATCTCCATGCTTTTGCTGAACAAGTTCTAGTTCCTTCTTAATAAGCGTTTTAAGCTTAGCTGGATCATCTAAATAACCCATTATCACATCACGCTCTATTTCTAATTCATGTTTTTCCTTTTGAAGGGCAATTTCTTCAAGCTTAGCCAAATTACGCAAGCGTAAATTCAATATTGCTTCTGCTTGTGCATCTGTAAGTTCAAAGCGTTTTTTAAGCTCATCTTTTGGATCATCTTTATAACGAATAATGGCAATGATTTCATCAATATTTAAAAATGCAATCAAAAAACCATCTAGGATGTGTAATCGCTCTAATATTTTATCCAATTGAAACTCTAAGCGTTTAGTTGTTACTTGTGTTCTAAACTCTAACCACTCAGTTAAAATTTGGATTAATGATTTAACTTGAGGTTTGCCATTTAGACCAATTATATTTAAATTAATACGATAGCTTTTCTCTAAATCGGTTGTTGCAAACAAATGACTCATCAGCAGATTTGTATCAATACGATTGGATCGTGGAACCAGTACAATTCTAACAGGGTCATTGTAATCTGATTCATCTCGAATATCACTTAACCACGGAATTTTCTTACCGTGCATGTGAGATGCAATCTGTTCAATCAACTTAGCACTAGACACCTGGTGTGGCAAACGTGTAATAATGATATTTCCATCCTCAACATGAAAAACCGCACGTAGTTTAATGCTACCTGTGCCTGTTTCGTAAATTCTTTTTCGCTCTTCAAAAGGGGTAACAATCTCAGCACCACCTGGATAATCTGGTCCTGGAATATGATCCATCAATCCATCTAAATCATGATTTTTATCCGCTAGTAAATATAAACATCCTTGTACTACTTCATTTAAATTATGTGAAGGGATATCCGTTGACATTCCAACTGCAATGCCCATACTCCCATTTAACAATACATTTGGTACTTGTGCAGGCAATATCTTTGGCTCCTGAAGCGTACCATCAAAATTTGTGGTCCAATCAACCGTACCAAGTTTCAATTCGCTTAAGAGTACTTCTGCATACTTTGATAGCCGTGACTCAGTATAACGCATTGCTGCAAACGATTTTGGATCATCTTGAGATCCCCAGTTACCTTGACCATCAATAAGAGGATATCGATATGAAAAATCTTGTGCCATAAGCACCATTGCCTCATAACAAGCACTATCACCATGTGGATGATATTTACCCAACACATCCCCTACGGTACGCGCGGATTTTTTATGCTTACTTAATGCTGATAATCCAATTTCGGACATTGCATAAATAATCCTTCTTTGCACAGGTTTTAGACCATCACCAATATGTGGTAGTGCACGATCTAAAATCACATACATGGAATAATTTAAATAAGCTTGACGCGTAAATTGGCTAATGGTTTGCTTTTCATTATCCTCAAAAGATAGACTTAACTGATCCATATTCTCATAGCTTAGACATAGAACTCTGCCTAATCATAACAAATGGATGCTTATAGGTCACGGATGATTTGTATAGAGTATAAAATAAGTTTTCAAAAACTATAATATGTAGAAAAAACTATCTTTGCTTCAATTCTCTTACCCAAAATCTAAGCGGATGCAACGCTTCAAGTAAATGATTTGCCAACGCAAAATGACGACCATTTTCGATCAAACAAGCTAGAATTTTAGAACCATAAATCATTGAGCATAAACCTTTAGAACCAAAAGCACTTAGTACATATAAACCTGTTAGATACTGTGGCTCTGGTAGTGCTTTTAAAATCATGCCCTTTTGCAGTTTATGGTAATACTGTTGATAAAATTCATCGTAACTTGCAAGCGCACCTATTATTGGTACATGATCACTTGTCACACAGCGAAGCCCTACTCTATTTGTGATAATTTCTAAGCTGACATCATCACTATTTTTAAATACGTTTTGTAATTGTAGAATATTGCTTTGATCATCTTCATTTCGCCTATCTCCAGCTAAATCAATATTATCGCGAAAACTTGCACCAATCAGCTGCACGTTATTATGAATGGGCAAAAAGTAACCTTTGTCTAATAAAATTGTTTTATTTGCTAATGCAGGTTTTAACAATGTGATTTGTCCATAGGAAGGATAAACTTTAAGTTTTTGTAAAATTTCCAATGTATTTATCAACGAAGCATTACCAGCAAATATTACTTGTTGATAGTAATTTGTTTTTTGTTCAAAGACTAATTGCCATTTGTTACCGTTTTTCAAACAATATTTAAGTTTATGTTCTAAAAACAGCTGTAGTTTTTCACTTGCATGATTCATAAGAGCTTTACATAACGAATAAGGATTTACCATCATCGCAGTTGGATAATAAGCACATGGATATTCAATATTTATACTTGCAATTTCTGAGGCATAAGTTTTATCCACAAGCCGTAGAATCCTTGGATCAACTGCACGCTTTTTGACAATATTGCTAAAGCGCAAATAGGACTTATCGTCACTCAATAACTCAAGCGCGCCACATTCAATAAAATCAATCTTAGCCTGATGCTTTAATATATACTCTCGTGTAGATAAAAAGCCCTGCGTATGAAATATGTCTGAAACATTCGCATCAGCAGTAAGATAAGGTTTTAAGATGCCATAAGGATTACCTGAAGCTGCTTGTGCAATGTCTTTTTTTTGCTCATATAAATGAACCTCATACCCTTTTTGTGTTAACTCATAAGCTACAGCACAACCAGCCATACCTGCGCCTATAACAGCAATAGGGTTATTTTTATTAGTTTTTACATAAGGCTTAGAAAAATAAGGTTTAATACGATTTATAGGGTTTTTATGAATGTCTTTAACAGTTGCTGTAAGCATTTCACGCTTATAAGCAAAACCTTTTTGCTTTTTTACTTGAAAACCATTATTTTCAAGTGCGCGTTTCACAAAACCTGCCGCACTAAAGGTTGCTAACGTTGTCTTAGCATGACTTAAACGATAAGTTTCACTAAAAAGCGCATCACTCCACATATCAGGATTTTTAGATGGGGCAAAACCATCTAAAAACCACGCATCAACCGAGGTATCAATTTTTGCAAGTGACATTGCAGCATCACCTATTAACAAATTAAGGCTGATATTTTCAGCAATTGTTAATAAAGTTTGTCCTGTATAAAAAATTTCTGGATAACTTGCTATTAAGCTCCTTTTTTCTTGTTCTAAGCTTGACCATAAAGATAATGATTGGATAAGATCAGATCGGGTTAATGGGTATTTTTCACAGCTAATAAAAGTGAGTTTTGCAGATTTAGGGGCTACCTTATGCCATAAAGAAACTAATGCTAAAAAATTTAATCCTGTCCCAAAACCTGTTTCAGCAACAATAAAATGAGCATTATCTGTTAAGTTTTCGAAGCGCTCTCTAAGGCGATTGCCTTGCAAAAACACATATTTGCTTTCCGCCAAACCATTACTTTTAGAAAAGTAGACATCACCGAATTCAGAAGATATAGGTTCTCCTGTAGCTTGCCAGCTTAATTTAGCATATTGCAAATTAGCGATCCTTAACAGCCATTGTTAAGCGATTGATTGAAATTAAACGATTTTGCTCATCTTTTATCTCAATTGCCCAAACCTGTGTCGTGCGTCCGATATGATGTGGATAGGCTTTAGCCGTTAATATACCAGAAGTAGCAGGTCGAATATGATTAGTGTTGATGTCTAAACCTACGCAATATTGCGTAGTTAAATCCACTGCATAATTTGCAGCTGTACTGCCTACCGTTTCAGCAATTGCACATGAAACCCCTCCATTCATAATCCCAAGTGGTTGCTTATGTTTCTGCTGAAGTGTTATTTCTGCAAGCAAATAATCATTACCTAACTCAGTAAACCGAATGCCTAATAAATCTGAAAATAAACCTTCACCACGCTCATTTATTTGTTTGATTGTTACTGACGTTTTCCAAATATTCATTCTCTATCCCTTAATGACTCTATGTTCTATAAACCTACAACACTACATGATTTGAACTTAAATTGTTTTAATCAAAATATGATTTGAAAGCTTACAATCCTTAAGCTGAAACATTGTTTGCAAAAACAACAAAAGAATCGCAAGATGAATTATTACATAGTTGAAGATATTTGGAAAAAGATTTGTGAGCAGCACTCCCTTATTAAAATTTAATTATTAGATTCCTTGTTACATTCGCTTCAAATTAAATATATTTCAATACAAGAAATGAAATACATATTTTCATGGTTCTGGGTGACAATTATGCTATCAAGGTGATAGTGAAGGATGAAGTTTGGTGATAGAGAAAAAAGCACTGGTTATTGCTCTTGGAAACGGGCTAGAATTTTATGACTTTATGCTGTATGGAATTTTGGCACCTATTTTTGCCCCTCTATTTTTCCCACATGATAATCATTTTATCAGCTTATTAATGGCATATACCTTAATTGCGGTAGGCTATATCATTCGACCACTTGGAGTGTTCTTATGGGGGCATATAGCAGACAAAAGAGGGCGAAAACCTGTTTTAATAATCACAATTTCACTAATGGCAATTTCAGCAACGATTATAGCAATACTACCAACCTACAATAGTATTGGCATGATAGCCCCATTAATTTTATTAGTATGCAGAGTAACTCAAGGGCTGGCATACGCTGGTGAAATGCCAACTTCAAGAGCCGCATTATACGAAATTGCACCATCTGGTCAAAAAATCAGATACACAAGCTATTCTGAAATTAGCACAGTCACTGGAGCGGTTACTGCGTGCTTAATCGTTCTGTTATTCACGTGGATAATGCCTCAATCAATGTTTCAAAATTGGGGTTGGAGAATACCTTTTGCCATATCAGTAGCAATAATTATCTATCTTGGTTACATACGTAGTATAGCATTAGAAACACTACCTAAAATTAATCATAAAGTCACAAATTTTCCAGTATTTAGTGCTCTTAAATACCAATGGAAAAGTGTTTTAAGAATTATGCTAATAGAATCACCCTTAAGCATCTGTTTCTATACATTGACATTTTACTTGCCAAATGTTTTGCAAGACTTAATGGGTTTCTCAATTTTAGGATCGTTAACATTACTTTCTATTTCTTTAATCATATTGCTATTGTTCTTGCCGTTGATGATTAAGATTGCGAAAAACTTACATGTTTTATATCAAGTTGGTACAGCTTTGATGGGAATGTGTTTAACAAGTTTTTTAGCATTTAAATTTGTTCAATCACAATCAATTTGTGGAATTATTATCTCAATGATCTCTATATGCTTTTTCCTTTCGATGTATTTGCCAAAGTATGCTTTACTTGTTGCAAAACAAAGTAGTAATCACTTACGAGCATCAACAATTGGGCTAGGTTTAAATATTGCAATTGCAATATTTGGAGGAACAACGCCTATGGTTAATACGTATTTACAATCAACTCTTAATATATACTACGCTCCAAGTCTGTATTTATTGATTATGAGCGTTATAGCAATTTTTATCATTCGTTCTGTTCCACAAGTTAACAGTGAAAACTGGGAGAACAATTATGCTTACCAATTCAGCCAGTAATGTACCAGCAGAAGTTCGTAACTTTACTATGCCTAATCATGAACCCTTAAGTGAAATATGTGCACCTTTATGGAAGAGTTCCCTAATATCCTACTTTACCTATGCCAGAATATTTGACGATGGGTTTTGTATTGATTTAACGACCTCAGATGACAAAACCACGCCGATATCTGCTTCAAAAGAATGGATTTTATACTTTTATCAAAACCGTATGCATGAAAAAATTGCTGGTCGCATGAAATTGGGAATTAATTACCTAAGAAAATTAGAAAAGGAAATATCTCAGTCAGAAACTCTATCCACACAGTTATTTGATATTGGTAATAAACTTGACCTAGTGAGAAGAGGAAACGGCTATTTTGACCAGTTTTGTTTTGGATGTAGTAGTAAAAATTTCGATCAAGTTTCTCATTTTTATATATACCATCAGGATGAATTATTAAAATTTGCATCATATTTTCAATCTGCGGCAGAGAAAATTATACTAGACGCATATAGCCATAAAATCGAACTTCCTAATTACATTACACCCACATATAAGCTAGAAAGAAAATATCATAAAGAACTGCAAGCTGAGCGACATAAATTAAGCCTTACAGCAAAAGAATTTGTCTATCTTCTATTATATGCAAACGGTTGCAATCGCCAACAAATGGCTGAAATGATGAACGTTACTATAAAATCTGTTGATTACCATATTTCAGAAATTAAAAGCAAAAACAATATTAGCACAAGAAAAGACGCTAACGTAATTGTAAGAGAACATGGATGGCAAGACCTTGTGGGATTTTTTTTTAACTATATCCCTAAAGCAAAACACAAAGTAAAGCACAAGTTTAACTAACAAAAATCAAAAGTTGGATTTATTTTATCAAAAACAGGGTATGCTGGTTTACCCTTTAATATCTCCCTATAACTTGAAGTTATTAGAATACTATCACTTTCTATATGCCACAGCGCAATGAGTTCTTGCCCTGTAGGTTCAGCTGCCTCAATTGTATATTTATTATCTAGAATGTAAATAGCTCTTAAACCACACCCATCTAATTGATTTTTTAACATAGCTAGCTGGCTTGTTGTTTTAGCAATATAAATTGGTAACATCAACTCCACATTAACTTGTTGAACTATATCAACAATTCCATACATGTAAGTGCTGTCATCTTCTGCGATAACAATTGCATCATAATCATTTAGACGTTTAGTCAACAGAAATTTTAAATCATCTTTATTACTTGACATATCGATCTCCCTACATGAAAGTATTTTTTATATAGGAAGTAATTATAAAATTAAAGACATTATGTTAATTTAGGAGTAAATACTAAATTTTCTTATTTTATTTCTTCTTTTGTGTTACATACATAATAAATCAACCTTATTTTTTATGCCCCAAACAACTTTAATCCCTCTTTTTTGCGTTTTTCTTCGGCACGAATTCTACGTGCTTCTTTTGGATCAATGGTTAATGTACGATAGATTTCAACTCTATCACCTTCTTTTAACCTATGCCCCAACTCAATAATTTCTGAGAAAATTCCCACTGGTTGTGTTTTTAAATCAATTTCTGGAAAATCCTTTAATACGCGAGTTTGTTCAATGGCATCTTCTACTGTTGTACCCTCAGTCAACTCAAGCGTATATCGCTTTTGTATCGTTTTTGTTGCATAAACAAGTTCAACTTTCATCAATCATCTCCATAAACAACTTTTGCCCTTTTACAAAAGGCATCTAACATTGTATTTGCTAAAGTATTAAACACAACACCTAAAGCTAAAGCAAACACCTTAGAAGAAAATTCAAATTCAAGGTTTAAAGTCACTTTACATGCCTTCTCATTTAACGAAGTGAAGTGCCACACACCCAATAAACGCTTAAAAGGACCCTTGATTAAACGAATTTTTATCTCTTGATTTTTGATCATATCGTTATGTGTGCCAAAATCTATTTTCACCCCACCCTTAGCAATTTTAAGTGTCGCTTCAGCTTCATTTTCAGTATGTTTATGCACTTCAACTGATTGGCACATTGGTACAAATTCAGGATAACGATCAATATCGTTAACAAGATCATACATCTCTTTTGCGCTATATTCAACTAATGCCGTGCGATGAATTATTGGCATATTATTTCTCTTATGTCATGAGTTCATGTTAAAATCTCGGCTATTGTAACGCTTACCCACAAATTTGCAAAACAATGGCAAAAACAAAAACAAAATCAAAATCAACAGCAACTGACAACGTCATTGCCAAGAATAAAAAAGCTTTTCATGATTATATCATCGAAGAACGCTTTGAAGCAGGTATCGTTCTTCAAGGCTGGGAAGTCAAAAGCATTCGTGCAGGGCGCGTGCAATTGATTGATAGCCACATTCATGTTAAAAATAATGAAGCTTGGCTTTTTAATGCACTGATTACACCCCTTAATTCAGCTTCAACCCATGTGGTGCCTGCCCCAAGTGGTACTCGCAAACTTTTGCTACATCGCCGAGAAATCAATAAGCTACTAGGCAAGGTAGACCAAAAAGGCTATACCGTAGTACCTCTTTGTATGTATTGGCAAGGATCACGCGTTAAACTGGAAATCGCGATTGCCAAGGGGAAACAACTGCACGACAAACGCCAAGCATCAAGAGAGCATGATTGGAAACGTGAAAAAGAACGATTATTTAAAAAGAGTATCTAGCCATCATGACTGCCGTTGAGAAAAAACTTCATTTTTACATTACTAAAGCGATTGCTGATTACAAAATGCTAAAACAAGATGACAAGGTGATGATTTGCTTATCTGGTGGTAAAGACTCCTTTAGCCTTGTTAAAATCATGCATGATCTTGTTCAACGTGGCATTTATGACGTCCACCTTCTTGCTTATACTTTAGATCAAAGTCAACCTGGATGGGACGATAGTAAAATGCGTAATTATCTTGAAAAGCATAACATTAAATATGTGATTGAAAAACGTGACACTTATTCAGTTGTAATTAATAAGGTACCTGAAAATAAAACCTATTGCTCATTATGCTCACGCTTGCGTCGCGGCAACATCTATCGATTTGCACGCGAAAATAAAATCGATAAAATCATGTTAGGTCATCACCGTGACGACGTCATTGAATCAGTTTTAATGTCGATGCTCTATCAAGGCAAAATAAAATCCATGCCACCTAAACTTCTCACAGAAGATAAACAAAATGTTGTTATTCGACCAATGGTTTACTGTCAAGAAAATGACATTGCACGTTTTGCTAAAGAACAAGATTTTCCAATTGTTCCTTGTAACTTATGTGGCAGCCAAGAAAACCTAAAACGTAAGCAAGTTAAGCACCTAATCCATGAGCTTGCCAAACAAAACCCAAAGGTTCCGCAAAATCTATTTAGTGCATTGAATAATATCGTACCTAGCCACCTATATGATAGTAATTTGTTTGATTTACGCGAATGCGATCAAGAACGCATACCATTGCCAATTTAAATCTCAAAAACGAATAACAAACTTTACCGTAAAAACCACACCAATATAAGAAAATTCGGCTCCAAAATTTTTATACGTATAATCGATATAAAGCTCAGGAATAGGTAAAACAGGCAAATATTTTGCAAAGTCAGACATCCGTTCATCATAACCAGATATTAGTCCTAAACGATAGCCAATGTTAATCTGATTGTTCTGCGATAGCTGGTCAGTATAAATATTACGTTGTACACCAATAACAAATGCGCGATCATTAAATGAATTCAAAAGTGTTCCCATAAAAATACTATTGTACACCCCCCCAATTAAGTTATTTGACCAGCGATCATCAGATCGACTTGCAGGGTTAAAGTGCCAGGTAAACATACCCAAATAAATGCCATTACTTGGTTGAGCACCTTTTAGGAACTCCCAAAATGATGTACCTTGTTGCGATTTGCTGTCACTTTGATCATCACTATTTGTATTGTTTTGCTCAACGTTAGCAGTGTTTTTTGAACCCACTCCCTCTGACTCAAGGACTGTTGCCGATACACTATTTGAATGCCTAGTTCCAGCTGCTATCGTCAGTCCATTGGACATAAAAAACAAAATTATCAATAAGCAACACTGTATGCTTTTTTTCATCAATCCTACCGTAATTATAAATTATCAACCGTAAAAAATGGATGTGGCATCTTCTCAAAATGAATATAAAAGGTCAATATTGTAACTTAGATTTCAAATTTTAAGGTATGAGCTAAAGCGATTGATTCAATTTATTTTTGGATTACTACTTGTTATTTTTTGACTACACACTTCCTTTTTTCTATAACATTCTCTACCATAAGGTAAATCTAGTTAAGGTATCTAGTAGTATGCTTCACCCGACTTACAATATTCACAAGTCTTATGATGAAAATTATCAAAATGGTCCCATGTGCGATTTTGAAATCCCAAAGAGAGTTAAACTTAAGCCTATCAAGCTCTGGGGATATGAGATCAACTCCCCAATTGGCGTACCAGCAGGTCCCTTACTAAACTCATCATATATTAAACTTTATGCAGCACTTGGTTTTGACTTACCAGTTTATAAGACTGTACGCACGGTTGAGCGTAAAGCGCATTTAGCACCAAACTGTCTTATGGTCAAAAGTAATAGACAACTAACCGTTGATGATATTGGTAACAGCATCTATCCATTTGATCATGAACCTCAAACTACACAAGAAATTGCGATTACAAATTCTTTTGGTATTCCAAGTAAATCAATTGAAATCTGGCAAGCCGATATCGAAAAGGCCAACAGATTTATGGCAGATGACCAACTGATGATTGTTTCATGTGTTGGCACCCCCAGTGAAAATAGAAACTTTATTGATGACTTTGTCTTTTGTGCACAGAAAGCTGTTGAAGCAGGCGCCAAAGCAATTGAGCTTAACTACTCTTGCCCGAATGTTGTTTCTAAAGAAGGTAGTATTTATCAAGATCCAGTACTGTCAGGTGCCATCTCTAAAGCTGTTAAAAAAGCAATTAAAGATATCCCTCTTATGATTAAAATGGGCTATATTGCCAACGAGTACCAAGTATTAGAAATATTAAAAGCCAATGCGCCTTTTATTGATGGAGTTTCTGCAATTAATACCATCTCAATGCAAGCGCGTAACAAAGATGGCTCACAAGCCTTACCAGGTGAAGGACGCTTAAATAGTGGGATCTGTGGCAGTGTTATTAAAAACCTTGCTCTTGAAATGACAAAACGTATTCATAAAATACGCAAGCAAAATAAGTTTGATTTTGTGCTGTGCAGTGTCGGTGGAATCGTCAGTTTAACTGATATAGATGATTATTTACAAATAGGCGCTGATATTGCAATGAGTGCCACAGGTGCAATGTGGAACCCACTGCTAGCATATGAATGGCAACACCAAAAAAGTCAACTACATATAAAAATTTAATCCTTATGTGCAGAATTTTGTTGTAAGCTTATTGCAAATAAGGCACATTTCTCTACAATGTCTACTCGATTGTGGCACATGCCAGAACTTCAAGACAGTTAATAATTTTATTAAGCAAAAATAAAAAACTAAGGAAATAAAATGAGCGATATTCAAGAAAAAGTAAACGCTATTATCGTTGAACAGCTAGGTGTAAAACCTGAGGATGTAAAAGCAGAAGCCTCTTTTATTGACGATCTAGGCGCGGATTCTCTTGACACTGTTGAATTAGTGATGGCTTTAGAAGAAGAGTTTGATACTGAAATTCCTGATGAGGAAGCAGAAAAAATCAAAACTGTGCAAGATGTTTATAACTATATCGAAGCACAAAACAAATAAAAGGCTTATTCATAAGCTAATGCATTGACGATAAATCAGCATTAATCGCAAGAGTAATGCTGATTTTTTTGTTTGTATACTTTGTATAACTACGAAACTTGGATAGATGAGTTATGAAATCAGCAAGACGTGTTGTTATTACTGGAATGGGGGCAATAAGTCCACTGGGTAATGATGTTAAAAGTACTTGGGATGCGATCTTAAAAGGACAAAGTGGAATTGATAAACTGCCTGAATTTGACCTTGAAAGCGGTCCATCCATTTCAGAATTCAAGGTCACCATTGGTGGGACAATCAAAAACTTTGATCCTTTACAACACTTAGACAAAAAAGAGCTTAAAAAGTACGATCCTTTCATGCAATACGGTCTTGTTGCAGCTGAAGAAGCTTGGCAAGATGCGAGTATAACCGTTACCGATGAAAATTGCCGCCGAATTGGTATTTCGATGTCCTCTGGTATAGGTGGTATTGGGACGCTAGAAGAAACTCGTGTTATTATTGATCAAAAAGGTCCAAGCCGAATTTCTCCATTTTGTATTCCAGCTACTATCATCAACTTGATCTCTGGTAATTTCTCAATCAAACATAATTTACGTGGTCCTAATACTGCAATTGTCACTGCATGTACGACAGGCACACATAACATTGGTATTGCAGCACGCATGATTGCTTATGGTGATGCCGATGTAATGATCGCAGGTGGCGCAGATAAGGCGAATACAGCAATCGGGATAGGTGGATTCGCCGCAGCACGTGCACTTTCTACTCGTAACGACAATCCTAAAGCTGCTTCTCGCCCTTGGGATAAGGATCGTGATGGTTTTGTGCTGTCTAATGGTGCCGCAGCTGTGGTCTTAGAAGAATATGAACATGCCAAAAAAAGAGGTGCTAAAATATATGGCGAACTTATTGGATTTGGCATGAATGCAGATGCTTTCCACATTACCAACACTAGTGGTGAAGGCGGCTATGAATGTATGAAGCTTGCATTAGAGGATGCGCAAATCAATCTAGATCAAGTGCAATATATCAATGCCCACGGCACTTCAACACCTGCAGGCGATGTTAAAGAAAGCCAGGCAGTTGAAAAGTTAATGGGAAATCACGCTAAAAATATCGTTATGAGTTCCACCAAGTCGATGACAGGTCACATGCTTGGGGCTGCTGGTGCTATTGAAGCGATTTTCTCATTACTTGCAATTCGTGATCAAGTTGCACCTCCAACTATTAACCTAGATAACGTCGATGAAGGTTGTAACTTAGACTATGCTGCACATGAAGCAAAACAAATGAAAATTGATATTGCAATGTCGAATTCATTTGGTTTTGGTGGCACAAATGGTACGCTTGTGTTTAAAAGGCTCTAAATAACACTAGTCTAGTTACATGTTATTTTTCTTTGTTAAGCAACACTTCATTTTGAAGACTTATTTTCTCTAACGATAAAATCATTTTATTATTCTGCTCTAATATAAGCTGATTCTGCTGTGCTTGCTTATATAATAGATAAAATATGTATTGTTCGGGCTTTGATAAATTATGTGCGTTTTGATCGACCTTTAAAAACATATTATATAACTCGGATTGAATCGCCTCTATTTGACTTTCATTACCAACCATAACAGGATAATTTATCTGTGCTTTATCCGCTATTGCAACAGGATTTTCTGGCATAATCACTTGTGGTGCTTTTACACCTCTTAGTTGTTGATCAAGAGATAAAGATTCGTCACCTGCCGAGATCACTTGCATTTGAGCATGGCTTTGTGTGCTATCACTAATAATATGCTCATTTTTAGACGATATTGTCGTTTCAGGTAGAGTTTCAGCAAACAAACTAGCTATCAACCCAAATGACACCATAAATGAAAAAACCTGAATTTTTCTGCTTTCCATGAATTTACTATCAATAAATAAACATAGCATCACCATAACTATAAAAGTGATAATTGTCATCTATTGCATGGCGATAGGCCTGTTTTATCATATCGGTAGAAGCAAAAGCACTCACTAACATAATTAAGGTTGATTTTGGTAAATGAAAATTCGTCACCATAGCATCTACAACATGAAAGTTTTTGCCAGGGTATATAAAAATATCACTCTCACCATAAAATGGCTTTATTTCGCCTGATTGAGCTGCTGATTCTAATGAACGCACTGAAGTTGTTCCCACTGCAATGACACGCTTACCATTGGCCTTTGTCTTTCTGACAAGCTCACATATTGATGATGGTACATTGATTAACTCACTATGCATAACATGTTCATAGATGTTTTCAGCTTGAATGGGCTTAAATGTGCCTGAACCCACATGTAACGTTACATAAGCAGTTTCAGCGCCCTTTTCTCTGATCGCTTTTAATAAAGCTTGTGTGAAATGAAGTCCTGCCGTAGGTGCTGCTACTGAGCCTAACAATTTACTATAAACCGTTTGATAACGCTCAGCATCAAAACTTTCATCTTGGCGCTTCATATAAGGAGGCAATGGTATATGACCATGCAGATTCATTAACTGCCACACATCACTATCGTGAAGCTTAAGCATATAAAGTCCATTTTGCTTGTTCAGTACCTGAGCTGGTACATCTGCGATCAAAATTTCGGATCCTATCTTAAGTGCTTTATTGGCACGGATATGAGAGATAAAAATTTGATCATCTATTATTTTTTCAATTAAAAATTCAAGTTTAGCACCTGTTGACTTTTGACCAAACAAGCGTGCTGCCATCACTCGAGAATTATTAAAAACAACTAAATCACCTGCTTCAATATAATGAATAATCTCAGTGAATATGTGATTACTTAGCTGACCTGTCTGTCGATCAAGTACCAAAAGCCTGCTCTGATCACGCTCTTTTGCTGGGTAACGAGCTATTAGCTTTTCCGGTAAATCATAATCAAAAATATCTGTTTTCATATAAAATATATTTATTTTAACCGTTTATCACATGAGTTATATTCTTTTACTTGTACTTAGTTTCATATTAAGTATGAAAATCTAGAAACGACTAATGACCTGCTGCTTTTTCGATAAAAAATCGCTTTAATAAATAGGTGTCATTAACAAAGTTCATTCCCAGTGCACGCAAGGGTTTTAATAACCTGTTATCATTACAAAATAGCTGCTTTAAACCTTGTACTGTATGAAGCATGGTTTGATTCTTAACACGTCTTTTACGCTCATATTTCGCCAAAGTGCTAACATCTGCAATGTCACGATGAATAGCTTTTGCATGAGCTAATACCTCAATCAATACATTAGCATCAGCAAAACCAAGGTTAATTCCTTGCCCTGCTAAAGGATGAATTGTATGAGCTGCATCAGCAATTACAACAATAGCTTTTTGATAATAACAATCAACGTGACGTTCGATAAGCTCAAAACTCATCCTGGGACTTTTAAGTTCAATTTGCCCTAGTTTTGCCTCGGATGCAACAAACAAATGCTTGCTAAACTCTATTTCACTAAGTGTCAAAATATCATTGAGTTTATTGCTTTGAATTGAATAAACAATCGAACATAAATATGGATCACTCAAGGGCAAAAAAGCTAAAACGCCATTGCTTAAGAATCGCTGATATGCTGTGCTTTGATGTGATTTTTGCGTTTTAATATTGGCAACAATTGCATGGTGCTCATAAGAAGTTTTTTTATATTGAAACTGGAAATAGTCTCGTACAAATGAATTAGCTCCATCAGCACCAATAATAAGCTTACATTGAAGTGTTTTGCCATTTTCTAAAAGAATATTATTTTGGCCTTGGGATGTCGCTTTACTTATTTCTTTAATTCTTATCTCTTCAAATATTTCAACATTGGTTTTAAGTAATGCGGATCTAAGCGTAGATAAAATTAAATCATTTTCAACGATCATACCTAAATTTGGCTGTGAAAACGCATGGGCTTGTAAATTTAACTGTGCAGATGAGTGTTGATCCCATACTTGCATTGCTACATAGGGTTGTGCCCGAGTTTGGATAATCTCTTGCCACACCCCCAATTGAGTTAAAAATTCCTCTGAGGCATGGTTGATCGCGCTAACTCGTTTAGGTTGTTGGGCAAGATATATTTGACACGCGATTTTCTTGGCATCCAAAACGACTACCGAGAAACCTTTATGGCTTAAACCTAAAGCACAAGCAAGTCCTGCCATCCCTCCACCAATAACAATAACATCATATTGCATTAATAAACCTTATGTTGCATTAAAGTTGAACCATAACTTAGCTTACCCATCATAAGCTCACTAAATGCTGCCTTTAGAAATTTATCACGCTCTAAGCAATGAAGTGCAAGACTTCTTAGTTTTTTTATCCCCCACTGCTGTTGGGTAAAAATATTAATCATTGAATGCGTCACCCATACTGTGCGCTTGTGATCAAAATCCCGAAGGCTTGTATAAGTTTCTAACAAGTTTGCAACGACTGCTGAAGTGAGTTTTTCCTTATCTAACATTAGATCATGTAACACCCCAATATCGCGTATACTCAAATTCAAACCCTGCCCTGAAATTGGATGCAAAAAATGTGATGCGTTACCAAATAGTAGAATATTTTTTTTATACAACGTCTTTGCTTGAACTAAAGATAATGGAAAGCTATGCATGTTTGTGATATCAAGAAAACGCCCTAAGCGATATGAGAAAATTTGCTGAAGCATTTTTAATAAATCGCTTTTATCCATTGCTCGTAATTGAGATACTGCTTGATGCGCTACACTCCACACGCAAGCAACGCGTTTTTGACCAACGGGCAACATTGCCATCACCCCATTATTAATAAAACGCTCATAAGCACAATTTTGGTGGTTCTTGTGTAATAAAACATCAAAAATCAAGGCAGATTGCCCATAATCGTGTATATAACTATCAATTGCCATTTTTTCCCGCAGTAGTGATTTTGCGCCATCAGCGGCGATAATCAGATCTGCATGTAGACTATAAATATCATCTTTTGATTTAAGTATTAAGGTATATTGACCGTTACAATCCATAAGGTCAATCACTTTTGCATTTGACCATAGTTCAATATTTTTATGTACTGATAAAGCATCAATCAGCTTAGGCAATACATGCTGCATTTTTATAACCACACCTAAAAAAGGCAATCCCTCGTCTTTAGCAGATAAATTCACTTGTCCATATAGACCTTTATCCGAAACGTGAATGTGTTCAATCTTCTCTATTTCATGTTTTATTCTCGCCCACACACCAAGACTCTCTAGCATACAAATCGATGTATAAGATAATGCAATTGAACGACCATCGACACAATTGTCATCACAACTAGGTAATTTTTCTATTAAAGTAATTTCTCTACCTAACTTTGCTAAGGCTAATGCCATTAACATACCAACTGCACCACCACCCACAATGACTAGATTTTTATGTTTAATATTCATAAATCTATCAGAAATTATTAAAGGATTTTAAGCCAAATTCACTATGGATCAATAATACAGCCACTTTGGTATATTCAACAAGCTCAACATAAGCTTTCTCTTCATCTTCTTGACCTGTTACTTCATCATCATATTGCAAACGAGACACATCCAATAAATCAGAAATTGCTTCTTGTACTTCAGCTGAACCCTTTGTGTAGTCTAATTCTATCAATCCCAAACCTGATAAATAACCTTGACACCACATTGCCAAGGCATCGATACGCTTATAAAATACCTCTTCATCAATAGGTAATAACAAATCAAAATGGATGTTATGTGATAAAAATTGAGCCTTTGTCACTTGGTACATCTGACTCAGTGTTTTGAGTGCTGCTTGCGCCATGATATCACCCGATTCAATAGGTTCTGCCATTAATGAATCCATCCAGGCTTGAATGCGTACTTCAGCACCTACAGTAAAAAGTGCGCATAGTAGAGCATGTGCTTCTGATGCCTCGGATAAGGCTTTGATTTTTCTTAAAGCATCTGTCACCGCTTGATAACTGGGTAATTGTTCATTTTTCATTATTTCCATTATTGTTTTCAAATCATCAAAATAAATATGTGCTTATCGTATCATTGTCGCTTGTTTTTATCCGCATTTTTTTACAATAAATCGCTTGCGCTTGAGCAATTATGCTTCTATGATTTAAGTGAAAGTTTAGTGTTGCCTGTGCTGTTAGCCAGTCTTTACATTCTTGAGCCGATGCATAACGTATCGGGAGCGTATATGCCTATTTTAGCGTGCATGCTCAGTTTGACTGAGAAGCCCAACGAATAAGCGAACGCACCCACCTGGTTCTTGAGGGTTCAAGAGCCATGTAAGCAGCGGCAGCTATGGGTAGCACTATAAAAATCAACCAATTGTATCAAATTCTTTTTCTCTTTTTTCATAGTTATTTGATTTATCTTGCCCTAAGGAAAGAGAGCTTTCTTTGCTATTACCTTTATAAATACTGTTGTCATGAATCTTTTGGCGTACATCTTCTGGTAATTTATGATCCACCCAAACTGCCCCCTTGACTAACCAAGATACAAATAAGGAATCTTGCCAAACTTTCCCTTCAGTTAAAGCTTTATTATAACTTAGAACACCAATAATCAAGCTTAAAACCAATGTGGATTTGACAATACCAAACAAAAAACCCAACAGTCTATCAGTGATAGTTTGTGTATTTTTACGAAAAACTCCAAATATAATATGAACTATACCACCTAGAATCCAAACAAATAATACAATTGCAAAAAAAGACAACCAAAATGCTACTTCAGGTGAGTTAAACCAATTACTGATAACGCTTACACTCAATATATTGGCAAAAAAATATGCCGATATAGCTGCTACTAACCATGTCAGTAACAAAATAAGCCCGCGAATAAAGCCTTGCGAAAAACCAATTACCGCAAAGCAAAATACGATAATAATAAAAATCCAATCTAACCAATTTAATACTGCCATATTTAATCCCTTATTAGATTAAGTGAGCACAGCGTTATTTCATTATTCTATTGCCCGCTTCATTTGCACTACAACTTGATCAGTAATATCTACTTTTAAATCAGGTGAAGCATAAGCCACTGCTTGTGAGCTTAAAATTAAGCTGTATTTTCCAGATTTTGCAACAGTTTCTACTGCTGTATTAAAACCCGTTTGAAAAGCTTGGGCAATTTGCTGTTCTTGTTGCATTTGGCTCTGCCTAAATGCTAATGCTTGTTGCTTAAACTTATCTTGATCTTCTGTAAGTGCTTTTTGCTGCTTGTCTAAGTCTAATTTTGTCAAAGTCGGTGCGTTGGTTTGTAAAGTTTGCATTTTTTGCATTAAATCTTCTTGTTGCTTTTGTAATTCACCTGCTTTAGGCTGAAGTTTGGTCTGTAAAGCTTTAATACTTTCTTCTCCTTGTGGAACCGACTGATAAACTTCAACTGGATTCACTAAGCCAATTTTAAACTCATTAGTATCAGTTTTGGTCGCTTGTGCCATTCCACATAACGTAACACTACTTAAAAATGCGATTGCTAGTTTTTTCATGATTAAACTCCTTTATTAACATTTTTACCTATTTACTAAAACGTTTGTCCAAGCGTAAACTGGAATACTTGTGTTGAATCACCTGGTTTTGTATTCAACGGTTTAGCCACGCTAAATGCCATTGGTCCAAGTGGGGACAACCACTGAAACTCCACACCAACTGAGTAACGCAAGTTGGAAAAAGTCGGTGAATTAGGTGAAGTTGGCTCTGGCCATAATGGTCCATTTGGATTAGTCGTAGCATTGTAAACAGGCATGCTATAAGTATTGTAGACATTACCCGCATCAAAAAACACACCTAAACGCATATTTTGACTGTCTTTAATTCCAGGGATAGGAAATAAAATATCGATATTGGTATAAATATTTAAGTTACCACCAATCGCGTTACCTTGTTGTACTGTTCCACCATTTGGAATATAGGTATCCATAGGTCCCATACCACCTTGAGTAAATCCTCGTACAGAGCCCCAACCTCCAGCATAGAAATTTTGGAAAAATGGCAAATATTCTGTTTTACCATAACCATTACCATACCCAAGACCACCTTTAACAGATAAAGTGAAATCCCCAATTAATGGATGAAAAAATCCAGCTGATCCGATTACTTTGTACCATTGCAAATCACTGATTCCTGGTAGCGATGTGGTACTATTAATTCCTAAGGTAGTGCCCTCTGTTGGAAAGAAAGCACGGTTTGTTGAGTTATGATTCCATCCCAAATTTACAGTAAAGGTATTAAACGAGGTCTTGCCACTATTTTGGTTAACGAACCATTGTAAAATACTAGATTGTCCACCACTAGGTTGAAGTACTTGAGTATGATCAACGCCACCACCTATACTAATGGAGGCAAAGGCTGACGTTGGAATACTGTAACCTAAATTTGCTCCATATTGATTCAAACGATAACTCGCAACAGATGTATTATCATAATCTGTCCGTGATAGATAAGTACTAATAGTCTGACTCACACCTGATTGCGTAAAAAATGGATCGGTATAAGACATATTTAAGCTTTGATAAACGCTAGATAGATTAGCACCTATTGAAAACTGATTACCAGTACCTAGAATATTTGGCAAACTCAAATTACCGCCAATCATAAACTTATATAATTGTGAGTAACCAATGCTTGCACTTACCGAATTGGCACTACGCTCTGTGATATCATAATTCATATTAACAAGGTCATCACTGCCTGGAACAGGGACTTTGTTAACGGTGACGTCTTGTACAAATGGCATCCTTTGCAACTTAATCTTTGATTGATCAATCATTTTTTGATTATAAACGCCTGATTCAAAATACTGCATCTGGCGACGATAAACATAATCATTGGTAACGTTATTACCTAAAAAGTTAATCTGATTAATATATACTTTCTTACCAGGATCAATATAAAAAGTTAAAGCTACAGTCCTATTTTCTTTATCAACTTTCGGTAATGGATTAACATTTGCAAAAGCATACCCTTTATCTCCCAATGCTTGAGTAATTGATTTTGCACTATCAAACACTTTCTGACGTGAAAATATATCACCTGCTTTAAAGGTTATAAGTTTCTCAAGCTCTGCTTTTGAGATCACAAATTGCCCTTCTAAGGAAACTTTAGATATTTTATAAATTTGACCTTCACTGATATCAAATGCAATAAATGCGTTCTCTTTGTTTGGTGACAATGACGCTTGATTGGAGCTTACTCGGAAATCAAGATAGCCATTATTCATGTAATAGTTCGTCAAATCTTCAACAGAAGACTGCATATTAACTGGTGAATACTCCGCTTTAGAAGTAAATAAGCCCCATAAATTCCAAATAGATGGCGTCTTAAAAGTGATGTTATTAAGTAACTCACTTTCTGAATAAGCTTTATTGCCAATAACATTAATTCGACTCACTGTGGCAGTTTTACCTTCTGCAATATTGATTTTAATTGCAACACGATTACGTGATTCTTTTACTTCCTGAATGTCTACCGTTGTTGAATAATAACCCATCAACGCATACTGCATAAGCAATGATTGTCTGACTTGAAACAAAACCTCAGGATTAGCAATATTACCGACATCTAGCCCTGCTTCACGTAATACTTTACGCATATCGTCGTTTTTAATTTTGTCATTACCATCAAAATCAACTGAACTAATTGCTGGGCGCTCAACCAATTTAACGATAAGTGTGTTACCATCTTGATACAATTGAATATCTCTGAAAAAACCACTATCATAAAGCGATTTAATCACTTTGTTAGTTTCAGTACTATCAACCATTTCACCTATTTGAATACCTAGATCATTTATGACCGTTTCTTTAGAAATGCGCTCTAGACCCTCAACTTCGATTTTCTTAACAACAAAGCTATTTTGCGCATAGCTACCTGCAAAAGGGATAAGCCCCAGCATCGTTAACAATAGTGTTCTTCTCAATGACAAGCTCAAGCTAACCTTCCTTCATTTTTACTTTACTTTTGCACCTTTTACCCATTAAAGCTTTACTTAGCTTAAACGCGCAAAGCGAGTGAGGCATTAAACCACATAAGTATCTTATTTATAATGGGACTACCCTCACTTTAATAAATCTCTCACGAATGTACGCACATCTTGATCTATTCTAATTACATCGTCTATTGTTTTAGGACAATCAAAATGACACATTTTTAAAGTGTGTTCAATATACTTGATAATTTGCAGATATTGTATTTTTTCCGCCAAAAAAGCGTTAACAAGTACCTCATTCGCTGCGTTTAACGTAATAGTCGCCGAATAATTTTTATACTTTAAAATTTCATATACCAGTGGAATTACTCTAAAACGCTCACCATCCAAAGCTTCAAAGCTTAACGGTTTTTTAACAAAATTTAGTTTTGACACATTTATTTTATGTCGATTGGGATAATACATAGCGTATGCAATAGGCGTTTTCATATCAGGTGAACCCATTTGCGCCAAAAAACTGCCATCATGATACTCAACCATAGAATGCACAATACTCTGTGGATGAATAAGTACTTCAATCTTGTTATAAGGCACATCAAAAAGCCAATACGCTTCAATAACTTCCAAGGCTTTATTCATCATTGTCGATGAGTCAACTGATATTTTTCTTCCCATTTTCCAATTTGGATGTGCACAGGCTTGATCAGGGGTGATATGTTGAAGCTCGGTCAAAAGCTTATCGCGAAATGGACCTCCTGATGCAGTTAAGATAATGCGTGAAACAGCTTTATCATCATAGTATTTGTTCGCACAAGGAAGACATTGAAAAATAGCATTATGTTCACTATCAACAGGCAAAAGTATCGCATTGTGATGCTTAACAGCCGCCATAAATATTTCACCAGCTGTAACCAATGCTTCTTTATTGGCAAGCAAAATAGTTTTACCCTTTTCTACCGCAGCATAAGTGGGTTTTAAGCCTGCAATGCCAACAATAGCTGCCATCACAACATCCACTTCATCTGCAGTGACAACTTCAATCAATGCAGACTCTCCATACAAAACTCGCGTTTTGCTTTCAGTCTGCTTTAATTTTTCTGATAATGTCTGTGCTAAATCTGCACTTGCAAGAACAACATAACGCGGTTTAAATTGCAAACATTGTTCATAAAGCAGACTGATATTTTGATGCGCCGTTAATGCGTAAACCGTGAAATCATGTGGATTATCTGCAATGATCTCAAGTGTATTTACACCAATTGACCCGGTTGCACCTAAAATGGTAATGCGTTTCACGACTTACTCCATAGATGAGTCATCACTTTCACTTGTTTCGTCATTCTCAATAAATGGAATCTCGCTATGATTTTCGACTTTAATTTCCAACTCTTCTTCAAGTTCATCTTCAGTTACAACTTGAACAGATACGAGTTTTTCCCCCTCTTTTAAATTGATCAAACGTACGCCTTGTGCTGAGCGCCCTGTTTCTCTTACCTCGCACACACGTGTACGAATAAGCGTCCCTTGATCTGTCATCAACATGATATCATTATTTTCTTCTACAAGCCCAGCTGCAACTACTAGCCCATTTCGCTCAGAAGTAGAAATTGAAATCACACCTTGTGAACCACGTGCAGTTTTACGATATTCTGAAACAGATGTGCGCTTACCATAACCATTTTCTGTTGCTGTTAAGACAACACCTTGATCAGGATTAGTAACAATTACATCAACAATCGATTGACCTTCTTGAATACGCATACCACGCACACCTCGCGCTGTTCTACCCATAGCGCGTACTTCTTCTTCATCAAATCGAATTACTTTACCTGCATCTGAGAACATCATGATTTCTTGCTGTCCATTCGTTAAATGCACGTGTAATAACTCATCTCCTTCATCCAAGGTTAAAGCATAGATTCCTCCTTTACGTGGACGTGAGAAGAGTGACAAATCCACTTTTTTTACCGTTGCTTGCTTAGTTGCCATAAAAACATGCCAACCTTCGGTATATTCAGATATAGCAAGCATCGCCGTAATACGCTCACCTTGTTCTAACGGCAATACATTATTAATTGGTTTACCTTTAGCCGCACGACCTGCTTGTGGGAACTCATAAACCTTGCTCCAATAAATTTTACCCGAGCTAGAAAAACACAACATCGTATCGTGGGTGGATGCAATTTGCAATTTATATACAAAATCTTCTGATTTGATTTGTGTTGAAGATTTACCACGCCCGCCACGCTTTTGAGCATTATAATCCTTCAATGGCTGCGCTTTGATATAACCATCATAAGACAACGTCACCACCATTGGTTCTTCTGTAATTAAATCTTCATATCCTAAATCAAGCTGCGAGGCGATAATTTCAGAACGTCGTTGATCACCAAATTGTTCTTTTACTTCATGAAGCTCCTCACAAATAACTTCAAGCAGACGCTTGATGTCTTTTAAGATTGCAATGAACTCTTCTATGCGTAACAGTAACTCTTTAAATTCATCTAAAATCTTATCCTGTTCAAGTCCAGTTAAGCGATGTAAACGCAATTCCAAAATGGCATCGATTTGTGTGGCTGACAAGAAATATTCATCATTATGTAATCCATAATGTGAAGCTAAACCTTCAACTCGATATAAGTTTTGATCAACGCCTTGTAGCATTTGTAACACAAGACTCCCTGACCAAGAACGCGCAAAAAGCGCTTCTTTTGCTTCAGATGGGGTTTTTGAGGCTTTAATTAAGGCAATCATCTCATCGATATTTGATAATGCAATTGCCAACCCTTCTAAAATGTGTGCCCGCTCCCTTGCTTTTCTTAATTCAAAAATTGTACGCCTTGTTACAACTTCTTTTCTATGCTTAATAAATGCCTCAATCACTTCTTTTAAGTTAAGAAGTTTAGGTTGTTTATCAACAAGAGCAACCATGTTAACACCAAAACTCAGTTGCATTTGTGTTTGTGCATATAGGTTGTTTAGCAAGACTTCTGCAACTTCTCCACGTTTAACATCGATGACAATACGCATACCATCTTTGTCAGATTCATCACGAAGCTCTGAAATGCCTTCTATCTTTTTATCCTTAACCAGCTCAGCAATTTTTTCAACCAATCGCGCTTTGTTGACCTGATAAGGAATCTCAGTCACGATAATCTGTTCACGTTCAGTTTTCTTATCTGTTTCAATAGAAGCTTTTGCTCGCATAATAACGCGACCACGCCCTGTTTTGTATGCCTCGATAATCCCTACTCTACCATTAATATAAGCACCTGTCGGAAAGTCTGGTCCTGGAATATATTCCATGAGCTCTTCTATTGACAAATCTGGATCTTCAATCAACGCAATCACGCCATCAATAACTTCTTTTAAATTATGAGGTGGAATATTAGTCGCCATTCCCACTGCAATACCAGATGAACCATTAACAAGCAAGTTTGGAATGCGCGTTGGTAACACATCCGGAATCATCTCAGTTTCATCGTAGTTAGGTGAGAAATTAACAGTTTCCTTATCAATATCAATTAATAAAGAGTGTGCAATTCTCGACATTCGTACTTCGGTATAACGCATGGCTGCAGGTGAATCACCATCTACGGAACCAAAGTTTCCTTGACCATCTACCAACATATAACGTAAAGAAAAAGGCTGCGCCATACGTACAATCGTATCATAAACCGCTGTATCACCATGTGGATGGTATTTACCAATAACATCCCCAACCACACGCGCCGATTTTTTATAAGGTTTATTAAAATCATTACCTAAGTCTTTCATAGCATAAAGCACACGGCGATGCACTGGCTTTAAACCATCTCGTACATCTGGTAATGCTCGCCCAACAATAACGCTCATCGCATAGTCAAGGTATGATTGCTTTAATTCCTGCTCGATATTAACGGGAAAAACTTCATTGGCAAATTGTGTTGTCATAAAGATATAAACGCTTTTACTAAAACAAAAACTAGCGCGAATTATATCACACTCAGTCCACTACAGAAATAGGAATCTCTAACATAGAGACTATCAATTACTTCCACACTTCAAACTAATTGGCTTTAAAAAGTTCACACACCATCAAATCTCACAAGTGTAAAATACCTCACACTCTCTTATATGATTGAATTTCAACCTAAGTTAATGCTCATTGTACTTACGTGCATTTAGATTTTACCTTTTCGATTTTTTTAGACAAAACGCTCATTTTTTGATTTATATAAGCAAGAAGATGACTCATAAGAAATCCAATAACTCCCCCCGCAATAATGTCATAAAATCTGATTTGTCCTATTGTTAAGCCTTGGTTAGCTGCAAATAAAACAATAAAAAAACAGCGTAAGCCAAAACCATGTGAATATAGTTTAAATGACATGAGGCTTAACATAATTCCTATATAACTTATTGTGCTTATATAAAAATTTGTTGGTAGTAAGTTCAAGGTGAGAAAACCCATCAATAGACCAGTTGATCCAGCATTTATACGGTGTTTAATTTTAATTGTCGCATCAGCAGTGTTTAAATTCAAAACGGATAAGCCAGACCAAAGATACCACTGTGGTTCATATACATGTCCTAATCTAAAAACGATCAGTGCAATGATAAAATATAAGGTATATTTAAAATAATGAATGCTGTTTTGCCAGCTAAATACTAAAACGATATTTATCGTAGTCGTTTTTGTCTTTATCTTGGCAGAATATACAAAAGTTGTGATACAGATTAAACCTAAAACAAATAGATTTAGATAGTTTATCCAGGTGATATCAAAGGAATATTGTTGTAGCTCAAAGCTCCCATAAAGTAATCCAATAAAAGTCCACGCGCTTAATTTTTTAAGCGTTCCAATATTTGTCTCAAGAAAGCCTAATAAAAAACTAACAACCAAAATAATTATCCAAAAATAATAAGGTTCATTATTTAATAAGTAGCCCCCTAATATGCTTCCAATAAAAAGCAGCGTAAACATCATAAATATATAGCGCTTTTTGTAAAAGCTTAAGCCATAGGGCATAAGGGCACTAATAGCAAAAAAACTGGCTAAGAAGAAATATGGATTATGGGACAAACCACCCATTATCATGCTAGGTAATATCGAAATGAAGCAGATCAATGACTTTTTAACATTTAAAGTGCTGTATATAAAATGAGACCATAAATTGATCATTTTGACGATCTTATCCAATCATCTATCGTTTTCACCTGAGCAATTCTTAATATGTTATTGATCGATGCTTCATGTTTTTCTTCGCTATGGGCACCACAAGCATCTTTTAACACAGTGACAATATAATCGCGATCATGGGCTTCTCGTGCTGCAAGCTCTACCGCCATATCTGTTGAAACCCCTGTAATAATAATTTCCTCAATCTGATTAGCACGTAATACACACTCCAGATCCGTGTTATAAAATGAGCTAATACGATGCTTAACTAATATGTGATCTTGTATTTGCACATCAATTTTTTCGTGAAATTTAGTTCCCCAAGTGTCAAGCATTAAAGCGCTAAACTTTTTGGCATTACCAAATATAGGTGAATGCTGAGGGCACTCAATATAACTGCGACTAAAACCGACTTTAACATGAGCAATTAAAATATCTTGCTTGCGCGCATGTGAGATTGCCTGATTAGCATGATCTAGTACCGCATATTTTTGCAAAAAGGGGGAAAAGTTTGTACCTAATTTCCCATTTTCATGCACAATATCATTAATAAAATCAATCACCAATAGTATTTTTTTCATTTTGTTCTCCGTATATTTTGCTTGGTTACTGAGCTAGATTATAGTTTTGGTAAAAGCTAAGATAAACTTATAATTCCTAACAGTGTTGTAAGAAGAGCTAACATGGAGCTGAGCAAAATCCATTATATGCCATTAAAAACGTTACCTGTTTTTTTGTGTGTCGTGAAGCATCTAAGTTTTAGCAAAGCAGCTCAAGAGTTATGTGTCACGCATTCTGCGGTCAGTCAAAATATAAAGACCTTAGAAACTTATTTAGGAATTAAATTATTTAATCGTCAAAACGGTAAAGAGATTACATTGACATTGTTAGGGGAGCATTACTATCAACAAATTCAATCTGCGATTGAACTCATTTATCAAGCCAACACAGATATCAAAAATAAACAACAAAAAAATCAGCTTGTTCTTAATCTCCCATCTTCTTTTATGACAAAAATAATTGTACCTAACTTAAAACATTTTGAAGAAAAATACCCACTTATTAAACTTACGATGTCATCTCACAAAAATTTGACTAACTTTTATAATAAAAACTATGACTGTGAAATTGTATATGTTACAACTCAACAGTTACCACAAGATTATGTTTGCAAGAAGCTATTGGACGATGCGTTGATTCTTATTTACCCTAAATCTACACAATTCCAGAAGAAACATGAAATGATTCAGCACTATAAACCTATATACGTCAATGACGAATTGCGTAAAGAGGATTGGCAGCGATTTTGTCATAACATACAGATTTCCGAGCCAGCTGAGAATGAAAGACTCTATGTTTCATCAACGATTCAAGCAATTGATATAGTTGCTAGTGGTTATGGTTGTTTTGTAACACACGAGGCATTAATTAAACAAGATTTAAAGACAAGAAATATTAATATTGCCCCTCAAAAGTTTCCATGTGAGAAAAGCTATTATTTTTGTAGCTCACCGGATAAATTCCAACTTGATAAAGTCACATGTTTTTATGCCTGGTTGATCTATATAGTCAATGATAATGAAAATGAGATCTATTAGTAAAATCCATTGTGAAAGGCATGAACTTAGCTCAAAATAGTATCATTTTTTGAAGTAAGTAAATTAAATAAAGGTATTGTATGAAAAAAGTTATTATTATTGGAGCTACTGGTACAATTGGTAATGCTGTTTGTAAAAAACTCACATCAAGTGGATATCAGGTTATTACAATTTCACGTTCATCCCAAATAAGTGTTGATATTAGTGATATTGAGTCTATCCGAAATATGTATAAGGTAATTGGAGCGTTTGATGATTTAATCTCAACAACAGGTAAAGTAGCATTTAAACCCATTCAAGAAATGTCTTATGCCGACTTTATGCTTGGTTTAACTAACAAGCTAATGGGACAGGTTAACCTTGTACAAGAAGGTCTAAAGTATATTAAAAAAGAGGGATCATTCACACTAACAACGGGGATTTTAAACCATGAACCGATTGCGCTTGGTAGTTCTGCTGCTATGGTTAATGCTGCTATTGAGGGTTATGTTAAAGCAGCAAGCCTAGAGCTAAGAGAAAAAGCACGCATTAATGCTGTTAGCCCAACTGTAATCACTGAAGCTCTAGATAAATATGCTTCTTTCTTTGCGGGTTTTAAATCAATTAGCGCTGATGAAGCTGCACTTGCTTACCTTAAATCAGTTGCAGGCATCGAAACCGGAAAAGTCTTTCATGTTGGATTCTAGATTGTTATTATTACATACTAAATATTGATGAAATAAATATTTGAATACAGATTAATATAAGTAATACCAACGTAGGTGAAAAATCGATTCCACTTTGAGTTCGAGGAATGATTTGACGTGCTTTACGCAACAATGGCTCTGTCAATTGATGTAAGGCAAGGAGGATTGGATTATAAGAAGCATGACTAAACCAGCTCGCAATCGAGCGAATAACAATCAAAATAATATACAGCCATATTACGTTTAAAATGAGTTTAATGAATGCAACCACCCAAATGACTGCCCATGTAATATAAAATGACTTATCTACTAACATTTGCACTAAGATCAACTGTAAAAATATTACAACGTAGGCTAATAGAATTGCCGCAAAATCTAAGCCAAAAAAACCAGGGATAACACGACGCAACGGCTTAAGCAAAGGACTAGTAATACGAATAATCAATTGACAAAATGGATTATAGAAATCTGCCTTAACCCATTGCAGAAAAAAACGTAACAGCACTGCATAGGTAAATAAGCTAAAGACAACTTCAATCAAAAATAAACCAATATTAATAAAAGCATTTGTCATACGTGTTCCTCAAGTATTTTATTTTTTATGAATTACTATTTTGTAACCGATACAAAATAAGTTAAGTATTTATTTTTCCTCACATACGTTGCAAGAGAAACGCAAACAGTCTCGCAGGGGTCAATGTAGAGAGATTATTCAATTTATTTTTACATCGTTACTTTTCATGTGTGAGCGCTGCACCAAATTGTTGAGATAGTTCATGCGAGCGCTCCAGATTTTTTTGTATTGCAAACTTAATGCTTTTCTCAAAGCCAGATTCATCAAATGCCTTTAATGCTGCGGCTGTCAAACCTTCTTTTGACGTAACATTATGACGTAAAGTTGACAATGAAACCGCACTTTCTAGCGCCATTTTACTTGCGCCAAAAGCCGTTTGAGTTACCAACAACGTTGCTTGCTTTTCAGACAATCCTAGATCAACTGCTGCTTTGACCATATGTTCCATCATTAAGAAAAAATACGCAGGACCGGAACCTGAAATAGCTGTTGCGACATCAATTAACGCTTCTTCATTAACCCACGTGATTACTCCGGTTCTTCTTAAAATTTGTTCTGCCATTTCTTTTTGTTGGCGCGATACATGGACATTCGCATAAAGCGCAGTTGCACCACAACCAATCAACGCCGGGGTATTAGGCATTCCTCTTACAATTGCATATTCCGTTAATAACCAGCTTTCTATTTGAGCTAAAACAATCCCCGCTACAATCGAAATAAAAAGTGGTCTACTATGCCTATTAATGGCAGGCTTAATCGATAAAATAAGCTCTTTTAATGATTGAGGCTTGACACACAATAAAATAATATCCGCTTTTTTCACAGCATACGCTGCATCTTGAGTTGTCTGTACATGAAAACGTTGATTTAAAAAATCAAGCTTATTCTGATTCCTATCAACTACCACAATCGACTTAGCTGATATTCCATCAGCAATAAGTGCTGACAAAATGCTGCTTGCCATATTGCCACCACCTAGAAAACAAATTTCTGCATTAACCATCTTTCTTTCCCTTTGATTATTTCATCGTATTCACTAAAGCAATAAAAGTTTTTACTTCATTTTTCATCATTAACTTATTACTTAAAAAATAAATTTTTCTTATGCTACCTTAACTATGATAAACTCACCATCCAAACTTATAAACTTAATGCATTTTATGAAAAAAATTGTTTTTGCCTCTAGCAACAAAGGCAAAATAAAAGAAGTCTCTGAAATATTAAATCCTTTAGGTATAGAAGTCATTCCCCAAACGAAATTTAATATACCCGATGCTAAAGAAACAGGCTTAAGCTTTGTTGAAAACGCGATCCTAAAAGCACGTCATTGCTCGTATTATACTAAGCTGCCAACGTTAGCAGATGACTCTGGGTTATGTGTTGATGCCTTAAACGGTGCACCAGGTATTTATTCTGCTCGCTATGCCCAACATGGTAATGATAAAGCGAATATCGATAAACTATTAAAAGAAATGCAACACATTCCTGACGAAAAACGTAAAGCACATTTTCAATGTGTACTTGTTTTAGTTATGCACGAATATGATCCTATGCCTATTATTGCTGAGGGACGTGTAGATGGTTTTATTACTTGCACACCGAAAGGCAACAATGGTTTTGGCTATAACCCAATATTTCTCCTACCCGCTTATCATCAAACGATGGCTGAAGTAGACAATCATATTAAAAATAGTATCAGTCATCGCGCTTGCGCGCTTGAAAAACTAAAATTTAAACTCATTGAAATCTGTTAAGTTCAAACACTTAAATATCCCATCTAACAAGAGTTTATTCCTTTTATCAAAATTTTTCGGCATAATGCTCCTCACATGAGGATACTTAGCTTAAAACATACACATGCAGCATATTCGTAACTTTTCTATTATCGCCCATATTGATCATGGCAAATCAACCCTTTCTGATCGTTTTATCCAAATTTGCCAAGGTTTGACTGAGCGTGAGATGAAAGAACAAGTGCTTGATTCTATGGACATTGAACGCGAACGTGGTATTACCATTAAAGCACAAAGCGTTACCCTCAATTACACAGCAAAAGATGGTAATACATATCAACTTAACTTCATTGATACACCAGGACATGTGGACTTTTCATATGAAGTATCACGCTCTCTTGCTGCTTGTGAAGGTGCATTATTAGTCGTTGATGCAGCTCAAGGAGTTGAAGCTCAAACTGTTGCTAACTGTTATACTGCGATTGAACAAAACCTTGAAGTAATTCCAGTACTAAATAAAATTGACCTACCTTCGGCAGAACCTGAACGTGTTTGTGAAGAAATTGAAGATATTATCGGCATTGAAGCAGTAGGTGCCACCACTTGTAGCGCTAAAACGGGGATAGGTGTCACCGATGTTTTAGAAACAATCATCGCCAAGATTCCCCCACCAAAAGGTGATATTAACGCACCTTTACAAGCACTTATTATTGATTCTTGGTTTGACCCTTATCTGGGGGTAGTATCGCTTGTCCGCATTAAAAATGGACAACTTGAACTCAATGATAAAATAAAAGTCATGTCTACAGGTCAAGTATACCAAGTTGATCAACTTGGTGTATTTACACCTAAAATGCACAAACTTCAAACTCTAAAAGCAGGAGAGGTCGGCTTTATCGTTGCAGGTATTAAAGACATTCATGGTGCCCCTGTTGGTGATACACTAACGCTTGCTAAGAATCCAACTGATAAACCTGTACCTGGCTTTAAAAAAGTTCAACCACAAGTTTATGCAGGAATGTTTCCAATTAGTGCTGACGATTTTGAAGCTTTTCGTGAAGCGTTAGATAAATTGAGTTTAAATGATGCTTCGCTTTTCTTTGAGCCAGAAGTTTCTCAAGCACTTGGTTTTGGTTTTCGTTGTGGCTTCTTGGGTCTTTTACACATGGAGATTATTCAAGAGCGCTTAGAACGCGAATATGACCTTGATTTAATCACATCTGCACCTACGGTTATTTATAAAGTCACACTTAAAAATGGGACCGAAGTTGACGTCGATAATCCTGCAAAACTCCCTGAACCATCTGCGATTGCCGAAGTGCGTGAACCAATTGTCCGCGCATCTATCTTGGTTCCACAAGAATATGTAGGCACTATTATCACACTTTGTGTTGAAAAACGTGGTGTCCAAGTTAGTCTAAACTATATGGGTAGACAAGTCTCAATCATTTACGACATTCCAATGATTGAGGTGGTATCTGACTTTTTTGATCGTTTAAAATCAGTCAGTCGTGGCTATGCCTCTTTAGATTATGAGCTACAACGTTATCAAGCTGCTAAGATGGTGCTATTAGATATTTTAATCAATGGTGAGAAAGTTGATGCCCTTGCAAGCATTGTTCATAAAGATCAAGCCGTATATAAAGGACGAGAACTTGTTGAGCGTTTAAAAGAACTTATTCCAAGGCAGATGTTCGAAGTCGCGATTCAAGCAGCAATCGGTGGCACTATTATTGCAAGAAGTACAGTTAAAGCCATGCGTAAAAATGTTTTAGCAAAATGTTATGGTGGTGACGTTTCACGCAAACGTAAACTGCTGGAAAAACAAAAAGCAGGTAAAAAACGTATGAAACAAGTTGGTAATGTTGAAGTACCTCAAGAAGCATTTTTATCTGTTCTCAAAAAGAATAATTAAAATCCATTTCCTAATTTATAATACAAATTCGATATAAAAGAACGAAATTTAGTCATTAATTTATAGTCATTCCAGTATATAACCAATCCTATATATTTCATGATAACCATTTTGGAGTATAGGTTGGATAATGTGGATATTTATTGGAATGACTATAGTTCCTCTGTGTTTTATCATTCAACTGCCAATATTGAATCCATCAATGATCAACTGACAAATATCAGTCAAATTGAACATACAAGACACCGCTCAATTTAGAGTTTTATGACAAATTTATTGTGTGGCTTGATCGCCTATTGCTTTCAACCTAAGAAACCAAGTTTGCGGGTTAAAAAGACAAATGAATTGATCGTATTGTAAACATTTATGCCGAACTGACGTTACTTATAAACTGTCGGTATTTTGTGATATAGAATAGCAGTATAATAATTTCGAACAACAAAAAAATTATTCCTAATTGCATAGTGGTCCATGCCCAAACGGTTGGAAGGATCATAAGGCATAAAATATGCAAAAGTGCTCCAATCATGGAGATGGCTTTTTCAAATCTACAATGCACCAATACATGGTATAACACTAATGACATCCCTTCAAAAATAAACGCTAATACGATTACAAAGCTAAAATCGAGCGTCTGTGTCTTTAAGAGTATGGCAATGGAAATGCCAGCAATAATAATGCTAAAAAGCGAGGAAAAAAGCAGTGTATGATAGGTGTTTTCCCTAATGGTTTGTGCGCTTTTCTCTACCTTATGACTGATGATCTGCGCAGAGTAGATGCCATTGGCTTGAGTAATACCCGAAAATATAAGTCGATTAAAGTTAAATGCGGTTAATATTATTCTAAATATGCCCAGATAGACCATGCTAAGATCACCTATTTTTGACATAAAGTATAGCAAAGAGCATGCACCTACCATATTATAAACAGCCGAAACGCCGATAATTGATCTGACTTTACGCCAATATAGGATAAAAGTGCTGAATTTAACTTTTAATTTTAGTAATGATACATCATGAAACCAGATGATAACCAAGGCATATAGTACGCCAATGATTTCTCCTCCCAATAAGGCATAAGCGGGCAGTCTTATCAGGGAATTATCGGCGATAACACAGTCCCTTAATAAACCCAAAAAAATTGTAAGTAGCGCTATTCTTATGACATTCTCCATCGCCGAAATTCTGAAACTAAGATGCGTGAGTCCTCTACCGTTGAGTGTGCCTTTAATGGAAAATAACACTGGCACCAACAACATGCTAAACGAAGCGATATTCAAATAATCAAGAATAAGGCTCATATTCCCAGTGTCGCTGGCTGGATAATGAAAAGCAATGAAAAACAACACCATCCTAAAGCACAAAAACACACTAACAGCAATCACAGCAGATGTGAGGATAGAACAGAAAAAAAACTCAGAAAGCATGCTACGATCACGCTTTCTTGATATAAGCCTAGCAAAAGCAGATTGATTGGCTGTAACAAGACTCATCATCCCTGACATGATAAGACTGATAAACATTGTTGATAGCGCAAGAACTCCGAGCAATGCCAAGGATAAACGCCCCAATAGTATGACTTCAACCATGCCCGCAGCGTATAAAAACACCCCCGCGTAGGTTAAGGGAAATCCTAAACGCAGAATAGTATGATAGTAAGTTTTCAGCATTTGTCTTGACTGTCACTCCAAACTATGCCAAATATCATAGCCAGCATCTGATGTTGATCTATCTATCTTATGCAAGGATTTTTCTGAAGGCTTAAAAATAATCGCTTGGTTAAAAATAGGCTTACTATCAATTATTTTCAGACACCCTCTCCGAGAAGAGAATACTTCTATTTCATATGGCATCTTTGTTTCCAAATACTCATAGAATGAACGACTAATGCTGGATTGTTCTAGATAATCTGAATTTTTAATGACTTTAATGACTTCTAACAAGTTATCGAGTGTCACATGAAATTTTTTTTCAGGGATGCGCTCGTTACATCCGAGTCATATATCAGAACGACAACGTGGTTTAAATAATTCCTCTGCCAATAGTTTCTCATCCGCATTCCTTGTTAAATAACAAAAAACTACATAAATTGGATAAAAACATAATTTTAACTGATCGTCAACTGAAAACTCCCAAATTGTAGCGGATAAATAAACTGTCCTCAGAAAGAACGTATGAATTGTTTAGTCCAGCTCATAACCAGATATCACATTGGTAAATTATTTTCTGAAAATAAAGGATTAATATTTAATAATATTGATTATCTTAGTTAACGCAGATACGCTAAAACAGTTAGATAAAATAAAAGCTATCGGTATTGATGATATAACAGGGATAAAGAAACAATGTTCATCATTTTGTCTGTTTATCTACCCATTCCATTGTAGAAAATTTGTCAATATGTTAACAATATATTAATAGGTAATAAAGTGAAATTATATTTCGAAACCATAAGATTTATTGACATACTAGATATTTAGGAAAGGTTATGCCAAAATTTAATTTTTTAAATATACCTGATAACGACTCCCCAATTAAATTAGTAAAGGCAGTTAGTGAGAAATTGGGTAACGTAAACGTAGGTACGGATGTTCAAAGTTGTTACTTTGATTTTCAAGGGTAAGTGTTAGCAGAAAGCAAACTCAATAACAAAGATGTATTAATTGCTTTTGACCTTCATCAAGCAACTGATTTAGTTAAGCAGGATTTAACTGGTGGAATGCACAGTTTTTATACCCAATTAAAACGAGAACTTAAGAGTTTAAAGCTATCAGAACAAGAACTATTTTCAAATTTTAAAGCGTTAATTAATTCAGATTGCCGTTTTAGTGTTATTCCCATCCATAAGGAAATGTATTTTCACACTTTACGTTCTGCTAATGCATCGACAGCAGATAACGAGAAAGCCAAACAAGCGTTTAGATTTGCTTACGACCACGTTTATCAGTTGATTAATGCAGATATGGCAAACTATCTGAATCAAGAACGACGTAATTTGCAAGCCTTAAATCAATTTATTGATAAGCAGCGAGTTAAGTACGCAACGGTGGGAGAAAGCATGGTAATGAGTCATTTAGTTTCTGACCAAACACCTTTACGTAATGCACAAGCAAGAAAAGAAATCTTGGAAAAACATACTGCTGCAAATATGGACTTTGTCTCAACAAATTCTCTAAGTGGATTACTTACCCATGTTAGCGGCTCTGACCAGTCTTCACATAGCAAAAAAGAGCAACTTCCTGCCTTTATGCAGATTGATCAATATAATTTAAAAGAAGATATTAAAGTTCAATCTCAGTTTCGAGTACCATCTCTAACAATTCCTAAAGGAGATAATATTGCCAACGATTTTCAGGACGAAAATGGTCGGAATATTCGACCAATTGATGCTCAAATTCGGGATTTTATCGATAATCAAGATTTTAGTGATCCTATAGTTTATAACTTATTAACGTCCCTTCCTGTTGGTATAGATTCAAATAGTCAAGAAGCTGCGGCCAAAAAGATTTTTAAGGCAATGCACGTTTATAATGCGAACCGAAATAATCAGAGTGAAAATAGACCCTTGTTTTATGTGATGAATCTTCCGATCAATCAACATACACACCGCTTACGCTATGATGGTAGCACGTCACAACGAGAAGCTTTATTACTTGCCGATTTAGCTATGTTAAATACAGTAGCGCAAGATGTAAGGTTTTCAGTGAATTACGAAAATAGCACTCTTAGTGTGCATGATGCTATAAATAAGCTTTACACAGCTTATTTAGATACTCCAAACAGAGATGAGTATTTTTCATCATCACCTCAAGGTCGCCAAGCAATAGAGTTTTTCACTCAATTCAAAGATCATAACCTTGCCTTAGCAAGCAACGATAATGCTACTTTAATTAAAAAAGCTTTTTTAAAATTATATGCTGATAAGTATAAAGGCACAGCTATTGATGATCAAAAAGAGTATGGGAGTTTAGCTCAAGCTTTATTTCTAGCAGCGACGAACAACCATAACTTAAAAGGTTGTAAGAGTGCAAATGAACGTTTTTTCTATATAGAAAATATCAACAATTTACTACTTGCTTTCAAAGAAGCTACATTAGAGTTCTTTCCAAACCTCAATTAGTCAATTCAAAGTTGTAAATTCCCGTTATTAAATTAAATCGAAGTCCAAACCTTTTTCGTCTATTCCGATATTTGTCGGCAATAATTTTAAAACGTTTTAAC
>NZ_JAMBMW010000015.1:0-53110 GCF_024208055.1 Candidatus Nebulibacter yamunensis | reverse complement strand
TTTTACACCTGTTAAACGACGAAACTCATCTGCTGCTAACTTGTTTATCGTTTCCCATCTCATTGATCATATCCACCTTTAATTTTTAAATAGCTATTTTGCTAGATTAAATACGGTTTGGAAGGAATTCTATTATTTTCAGATGCTTCATAGTTCAAAAAAATAACTTTTGTTGTGCATCGTTCAAATTTTTCTAGTAATTAGGACCAGTGTTAAGATACGTGCGTTGAGGGACTACATTTCAAAAAAAAGGCTATTGATATAGGTTTTTCTCCACCACACCAACAGGTCTAGTTTTAAATCCTCTATGTTACCATAAAATTATGTGATTTATTGGATCACTTCTTCATCACTTAAATTCCAGGTTTCAGGGTCCAACATTTAAAGGTCTATGATTTTTATAAATATTTAACCGATTGCAAAATGAGCAAATCCATGTACTCACAGAGTCTAATCTTTGCTAAAGAGTGCATCAATAAAGTCATTTGCATTGAAGATGCGAAGATCATCAATTTTCTCGCCGATGCCAATGAAACGAATGGGTAAGCCAAGCTTTTTAGCAATTGCAAAGATCACTCCACCCTTGGCAGTACCATCCATTTTCGTTAGAGCAATACCTGTTACTGGAATGGTTTTGTTGAATTCTTGTGCTTGCATAATTGCATTTTGACCTGTGCCTGAGTCCAGTACAAGCATAACTTCATGAGGAGCGTCATCATCTAACTTTTTCATTACGCGTGCTACTTTTTTAAGCTCTTCCATCAAGTTACCTTTATTATGTAACCGCCCAGCAGTATCAGCAATTACAATATCAATATGGCGTGATTTAGCAGCTTGTACAGCGTCATAAATAACAGAAGCACTATCAGCACCTGTATGTTGGGCAATCACAGCAATATTATTGCGATCACCCCATACTTGGAGTTGCTCTACCGCAGCAGCTCTAAATGTATCACCTGCTGCAAGCATCACCGATTTGCCTTCGTTTTGGAATCGCTTGGCCAATTTACCAATTGTGGTTGTTTTACCAGCTCCATTAATTCCAATCATTAGAATGACGTAAGGCTTATGTCGACTATCAATGACAAGTGATCTTTCCGATAGTATTAGAATTTCTCTTAACTTTTCTTTTAATAGCTCGGTAAGAGCTTCCATCGTTTGTAACTCATTACGGTTGACTTTGCTACGCACGGTTTCGATAATTTCTTGAGTTGCTTCAATACCAACATCAGCAGTTAAAAGCTGCATTTCTATATTATCAATTAAATCATCATCAATGATTTTCTTTCCCAGTAATAAATCGCCTATACCGCTACCAAGTTTGACACGTGTCTTTTTAAGCCCCTCTTTTAAACGTGAGAGCAGACCACGCTTTTCGGCGTTGCTTGGAGCTGAAGTTGTTTCTTCTGGAAGAGTAGAAATTTCAGTAATAGTATACTTGTTTACCGTATCAAGGGTGTCAACCGAGTCTTCTTTTTGTTGTTGATCAGAAGAGAGTAAAGAGGTTTCAGATCGTTTAATTTTTTCGTGATGATTACGTTTGAATCGACTAAATAAGTTCATGGTGAAATCAAATATAAATTTAAACTAGGAGAATTCTGCATGATCAATCGGTGCTTTTCAAGTAATTTACCCCTTTTTCTAGGTTGTTCAGAACGTTGGTTTTGGTGATTAATTGCGATGATTATAGATTAACTTTTCTCTTTACCTTGTTTTTTTAGTATGCATCTTTTTTTAATAATTTCAATAATTAGAGGTGTGATAGAAACTAAAATGATTATAACAACAAGGTAGCTGAAATTCTCTTGCATAAATGGGATATTACTAAAGAAATAGCCCAAATAAGTAATAGAACCAACCCAAATAAAAGCAGCAATAACACTTAATATAATAAAACGACGATAAGGCATCTCTCCCATCCCCGCAGCAAAGGGGGTAAATGTGCGTATTATAGGGACAAAACGGGCAATAATAATGGCTTTAGCACCATATTTTTCAAAGAATTGATGGGTTTTCTCTAAATGTGAAGTCTTTAAAATTTTAGCATCTGGCTTAAATAACTTTTCACCAAATAAATGTCCTATCCAGTAGTTGAGATTGTCACCAAGAATAGCAGCAAAAGCAAGCACAAACACCATTAAATGAACATTAAGACTTGTAGTGGCAGTGATGATACCAATTGCAAATAAAAGTGAATCTCCAGGTAAAAATGGCATGATAACAAGTCCCGTTTCACAAAATATAATTAAAAACAATAAAGCATATGTCCATAAACCAAAACTATTGACTAGGATATTCATATGAGCGTTTAGGTTTAATACAAAATCGATTAAGTAATGTATAGTATCCATTGACAGCTATTGTGCCATTTCTTTATTAGTAATCGCTGCATTATAACGATAGATTGCTACGGCAGCTATAAAAACTCTTAAACTGAGGTCAATCTATAAAATCAACACCACTAAAAACTACTTCGCTAATAAACACAACACAATAATTCATGATGGGTACCCAACGTTAAAACAGATTTTTCGTTCCGATCCAAATAAATCAAACATTATTCTTGGATTTTCAAATAATCTATGTCACCCTTGTAAAGCATTGGACATACCAAACTTACATTTTAAAATGAAAAAACCATCGCTGGTCAGTTTTGCGCGATTGTCCTTTGGTAATATCATCGAATGGTACGACTTCTCACTTTATATCTACTTTTCTGTCTATATTGCAAAAGATTTTTTCCCTAGCCAAAATCCATATGTGAGTTTATTGTTAACCTTTGCCACTTTTTTTCTTGGCTCTGTTGCACGTCCAGTGGGTGGATTATTAGTAGGATGGCTAAGTGATCGCTATCACCCAAAGATGATGATTAACTTATGTGTGATCGCCATGGGTATTTCAACTTTTATTGTCGCACTTTTACCAGATTATCAAACGATTGGTATCTTGGCGCCCATTTTTCTTGTAACTTTGCGTATTATTCAAGGTCTATCAGTTGGTGGTCAATTTCCAGGACTTATTTCCTTATCGGTAAAAGATCATCATGCTGATAAAGGATTTGCTGTAGGATTGGTTTTTTCGATTTCCTCCTTAGGCTTTCTTCTCGCTTCTGTTGTAGGTTTTGTCTCTTCAAGTTTATTCTCACACCAAGAAGCTCAATTTATTTGGCGTGTCCCTTTTGCACTAAGCGGGTTCTTGTTCTTAATTTACCTCTTTCTCAACAGACATGAAAGTTATCCAGATGTACACAAAAAAAAGCATAAGCAAAATGTTTTTGTGTGGTTAGTGCAACAATACAAAGCCATCATTGCAGTAACTTTACTTACCACTATGGCAGCATCACTTTATTACATTGTTTTTACCTATTTACTTAATTATCAAACTACTGAGCTTAATGTATCTGAACAGACTGCTTTCTTAATTAACAGCTTCTCTTTAATTTTTGCTTGTTTGCTTTATCCAATGTTTGGGCAGTTTGCTGATAGGATTGGTGCTAAGCAACTATTCTATACCACGGCAACCTTGTTTTTTATAAGCGTCATTCCCATGATTTCCCTTATTCAAACTAACGAACCAATGTGGGTATTTCTTGCTTTGACTGTTTTTACACTCTTTATGACTGCCATCCAAGGTGCTATATCTCCTCTTTTTGCCGAAGCTTTTGATAGTGAATGGAGAACTACAGGATGTGCATTTGCCTATAGTATTGGTAACGGTTTAAGTGGGGCCGCTCCTCTTGTTGCCTTAACTTTAGTCCACATCCATCCTGTTTATGGGTTGAGTGTGCTTATGATGGTATTGCTTGGACTTGGTGCAATTGGTTTAGCATTGATTAACAATATCCAAAATTCAAAAACGTAAAACGCAACTTTCTTACTCTGTTAGCATAGAGTAGGGCTAGTCAGCAGCAGTATTTTTTCGTACACTGCAAAGAATACGATTATAACAACAGCATAAAAATGACTTTAAACTTAAATGGTTATGTCCACAAGCGTGGCATTGAACGCGAAGGCTTGCGCATTTTAAAAAATGGGGCAATAGCACTATCACCTCACCCAAAGTCTCTAGGTTCAAAACTCACTCACTCTAATATCACCGTTGATTTTGCTGAAAGTTTATTAGAGCTGATCACCGAGCCTTTTGATAGCATTGATAAAACACTCAATCGCTTGCAAAGTATTTCTGCTTTTTGCACTCAGAACTTACCCGAAGATGAGCTTTTGCTTAGTACCAGCATGCCACTTATAATGACAGAAAATAAGATCCACATAGCCAACTTTGGTACTTCAAATTCAGGAAAAATGAAAGAAGTCTATCGACGAGGGCTTGCCAAGCGCTATGGTAAAATCATGCAAACCATTTCTGGTGTTCATTATAATTTTTCCTATGACCTTGATTTACTTACTGAGCTCTCCGCACAAAGAAAACTTAGCCATGATCAGCTGTATTTTTCTGCGATTAATCATTATTTTGACTTTATGTGGCTATTACCTTATTTATTTGGTAGCTCACCCATTTGTGCAAAAACATCTGTTAAGAATAAGCCCAATTACCTACAAGAACTCAATAAAGATTTTTATATTGGGGAATATACAACAAGCTTAAGAATGAGTAACCTTGGGTATCAAAGCAATGCACAGAAAAATTTGTTTATTTCATACAATAACCTTAAAGACTATGTTTATGACTTAATAGGCGCAACTAAACAAACTTATCCTGACTTTGAAAAAATCGGTCTTTATGATCAAAATCATCTCCGCCAACAACTCAATACCAGCATTTTACAAATTGAAAATGAATACTATAACGCCATTCGTCCAAAACAAATTGTCAAGCGTTGTGAGCGTCCAGCATGTGCATTATTGAATCGCGGCGTGCGTTATTTAGAAGTACGTGTACTGGATGTGAACCCTTTTAATTCGCTTGGAATCGATAAACCAACAGCTCACTTCATTGAGGCGCTATTGTTAACCTGCCTAATGCAACCAACTAAGCACTATGCTCAAAGTGAAATTGTTCGTAATAAATACAATTTCAACCAAGTGGTTGAAAAAGGTCGTTATCCAAATCTTACACTTACAGATACTCACAACAATACTACCTTACTCAAAGAAATGGGAATAAGGCAATTGGAGCTGATTGCCAAAATTGCTCAACAAATGGGTAATGATTATGAGCAAGCAGTTGCTACCCAGTTGGGAAAAATTGAAGATAGTAATAAAACGCCATCCGCTCAAGTAATGAAGTTTAGAGAAACAGATTATTTGGGTACTATTTTAGATTTATCACAAACCCATACTCAAAATTTAAAGTCCATTCAACTAAACGAAATAGAGAAAAAAGCATTTCATGATCAAGCACAAGATTCTATTCAAAAACAGTTAGAACTTGAACAAGCTGATTGCTGCGATCTGGATACTTATATTGACCATTACTATCGTTCGGCAGATTGTACTACCACTCCAAATTAATTTTAATTTTCTCTGTCATGACTCCTACTTCGTATTATCTCTAATAATAAGCTTGTAAAGCAAACATAGAATCATTTTAAATACACTCCTTCCAAATAGATTCCAATTCACTCTTGATTAGGTTGCACTTTTTGACGCCAAACTTTACTATACGATTTTTTAGTAAAACAAAACACTTTGATTAGATGACTGACAATACACCCATCAAACACATGCGCACGATCAAAAGCTTTGTCAAACGTGCAGGTCGTACAACCACTCGCCAACAGTACGCACTTAATGAATATGCTACATCCTATAAAATCAATTTTTGTGACTTAGTCACAGATTTTAATCAGTACTATGCCACATCTCAAGCGCTTGTGCTTGAAATTGGTTTTGGGATGGGTGACAGCTTAGTAAAAATGGCTAAAGAGACACCAACTACCAATTTCCTTGGTATAGAAGTTCATGAGCCAGGCGTTGGTAATATACTTGATCATATCCATAACAACAACCTTTCTAACCTCCGTATCATGCAGCATGACGCGGTAGAGGTACTTCATAAAATGATTGCTGATAATAGCCTAACAGGTGTCCAAATTTTCTTTCCTGACCCATGGCATAAGAAACGCCATCACAAGCGACGTTTAGTCAACGCTGATTTTATCAAACTTTTAGTTCGAAAATTAAAAACAGATGGTTTTATTCATTTTGCCACCGACTGGCAACAATATGCAGATGAGGTGCTTGAACTTTTTACAAAAGATAATGAGCTTAAAAATGATCACAATGGTTTTGCAACACGACCTAATTCACGACCAATCACCAAGTTCGAAAAGCGTGGTCAAGCACTTAAGCATAATGTCTGGGATATTGTTGTACATAAGAAGTAATATTTTTATGGTATAAACTCTAGTTAAAAGCAACTTGTTTGTATATAGTTTAACCCATCCAATCAAGATAAAATCAGCTTTAAATGAAAAAATTAACCCTTGCTCACCTTGTGTTTCTTATCACCATCTGCATTTTGCTGTTACCATTGTTTGTTTTTTTAGGAATATGCTTTGTCATTTATGGATTAATTGCTAAAAAGCGCATTCGTGATATTTTTAAAAGACAACAAGCACTTAAAGAAAACTCTACCTTTTCTGAAAATGCACAAAAAGGTAGAGTTATTGATCACGAGTAGTCTATTTTAAGGGCGCATCAGCCTTTTCATTAAGTATGTTATATTGTTCTAGCTTTTTACGAAAAGTTCCGCGATTAAGTCCTAGAATTCTTGCGGAACGACTTTGGTTGTGACCTGTGAAATCCATCGTTGCTTCAATCATTGGACACTCGGTTTCTTCCATAATGAGTTTATAAACTTCTTCTGGTCTTAAACCTTCTTGACTTACCATTCTATAGTAATGTTGTACGCGTTTACGTACCACCTCACGCAATGGAAAAGTTCTCGCAGATTGATCGTCCGGTTTCAATTTATAATGCATTGTAGCAGCCATAAGTTCCCCCCTATATTGAAACATTCTTTATGCTGTTGGTTAATATCCAGCTAAAGATTAATTGATTTAACATCTAATAACAATAGCATCATAACCAAAAACTTTACTTAAACTCTAAAAATTACAATGTTTTTAATTAAATTAGGATCCTTGCTTCAGTGAGAGAACAGGTCATTATTATTTTTTACGAGAGTATATAAATAAAACATCAGGTATAAAAGCATTGATGCAACTAAACCAGTTGATTATACTTCATTACATTAAGGCTCTAAAATATGAATAAAGCTTAATGTACAGCTTTCAGCAACAACTCAAACAACTACGCGAAAAGCAAAAACTTACAGTAGAAGTCATTGCCACTAAGATGAGTTTTACCGCACAAACGATTCATATGCTTGAAGATAGCGAAGACTTATTCAGCCTAAATTTACCAACTCAATCCTTAAAAAACTACTACCGAAAATATGCCGAGTGCTTAGGTATGCAGGAAAGAAAAATCATCAATATCTTAAATTATATTGACTACCTAGATTATAAGCACTCAAGCAGAGGAAAAATGAAAGTTTTTGACTACATTAATCGACTAGCCATTTTAATTTTAATTGGTTTTTTAGCTTATACTGTATACGGCTTATACTTACAAGAAAAGGCAAACGCCTTAAAGCAAAGCGTTATTACTTTACCATCACCCACCACAACAGCACAGCAACAAAAAGTCACTGCAAATCTAACTACCGACCAATCGACTCAATCGGATGAACTCACTCAAACGACTAACAATGATCACGCTAGTGATAATACGGCAATCAACAGCAATCCATAGCACATGTTTTACCCACGGTTTATCATCGGAATTGAAGGACTCACCTTAAATGCGGCTGATATGGTGCGCCTAAAAAATCCTCACGTTGTTGGGGTGATTCTATTTACACGCAATTTCATTGATAGTACCCAACTAAAAGCACTTACCAGAAGTATTAAAAATGTACGTCATGACTTACTCATTAGTGCAGATCAAGAAGGTGGTCGTGTCCAAAGATTCAGAACGGATGGCTTCACAGAACTGCCTTCTCTATATGACTTAAGCCAAAGTAATTGTCCTAAGAGCATAAAAGAACATGTTGCAACGCTTGCTCTAGAGCTAAAATCACATGGTGTAGATTACAGTTTTACTCCCATCGTTGACCTTTATCATCCACAAAGTAGAGTTATCAATAAACGTGCATTTTCTAACGATCCACAGCAAGTTGTAACACTGGCTACTCAATACATCAATTTAATGCATCAATATAAGTTAACTTCTGTATTAAAACACTTTCCAGGTCATGGTAGCCTTATAGCTGACTCTCACTTTGAGATAGTCGTAGACATGCGTAACTTAATTGACATTGAAAATACTGATCTTTATCCCTTTATTAAGCTTATTGATCACAAAAAAGCAGACAGTATAATGGTTGGTCATCTTCATTACCCTAACGTTGATACCCAAATTGCCTCTATGTCTTACTTTTGGTTAACGGACTACCTTCGCGGTAGATTGCAATTTGATGGCATTATATTTAGCGATGATTTTGGAATGTTTGCGGCATCAAGTCTAACAGCAACTCAGCTAGACTCATGCAAAGCCTTTTTTAACGCAGGTGGAGACGTTGCACTCTTATGTAATGAGTTTGCTGAAATCGATCATACATTAGACTATTTCAATGAGCGAATATTTAAACAAAACTCACTTTTTAATAGCCGTTGGCAACGCTTTAAGTCTGCACTTTTATAGATTTAAGAAATCAACTCAAATCCTAAGTAACTTCATCCGTTACGAATAAGGAGTATTTTTAAGCAGTTTAAAGTTTTTTACTTTTAAAAAGTGCAAAACTACTAACGCTAATTTGAGTATTTTTAGTTGATGCTTATGTTATTTAATACGCGGACCTAGTACACCTGATTGGTACTTTTGATACATATTTTCAAGTGAAATAGGTTTAATTTTATCGGCCATCCCGGCGGCCCCGAAAGCCTCATAACGCGCTTGACAAATATCACGCATTGCATCTTTTGCTACTAAATTATATTTACGTGGATCAAATTCAGCGCGATGAGTCGCCATAAAACGACGAATCGCCCCAGTTGCAGCCATACGTAAATCAGTGTCAATATTAACCTTTCGCACACCATATTTAATCGCTTCAACAATTTCAGACACAGGAACGCCATAAGTTTCACCCATCTCTCCACCAAACTCGTTAATGACTTGTAACCAATCTTGCGGCACAGAAGACGAACCATGCATAACAAGGTGTGTATCTGGAATACGTGCATGAATCTCTTTCACCCTTGCAATAGCTAATACATCACCTGTAGGCGGCTTAGTAAACTTATATGCACCATGACTTGTGCCAATCGCAATTGCCAACGCGTCTACTTTGGTTGCTTTAACAAATTCCGCAGCTTCCTCTGGATCAGTTAATAACTGATCATGAGAAAGTATACCTTCTGCACCCACACCATCTTCTTCACCTGCTTGCCCTGTTTCTAATGAACCTAAACAACCTAATTCCCCTTCTACAGATACACCACAAGCATGTGCCATTTCGACTGTACGCTTAGTGACATCAACATTGTAATCATAACTAGCAGGTGTCTTGCCATCTGATTTTAATGACCCATCCATCATCACTGATGAAAAACCTAATTGAATAGAACGCTGACATACATCAGGAGAAGTTCCATGATCTTGGTGCATACAAATTGGAATATATGTATACTCCTCAATTGCCGCTAATACTAAATGGCGAATAAATGGGGCTCCAGCGTATTTTCTTGCTCCTGCTGAGGCTTGCAAAATAACAGGCGCTTTCACCTTGTTTGCAGCCTCCATCACAGCACGAATTTGTTCTAGATTATTTACATTAAATGCAGGGATGCCATAACTATGTTCCGCTGCATGATCTAATAGTTGACGTAACGATACTAATGCCATTTTTATTCCTTACACTACGTTTCCAGCTTGAATTACTTTGATTTTGTTGGTCCCACCATGAACACCCATATGATCACCACTGGTGAGAACCATCCACTCACCTTGCTTGACAATACCACGTTTTTCTAACTCAAGAGAAGCTTCACGATTAACATAGAAGCGCGCCATCCGAGTTGAATCAAACTCAATTGGAATCACACCACGATAAAGCGTCATTTTACCTAAAGTTGCCCGATTACGTGATAAACCATAAATCGGCAAATGAGTGTTAATGCGTGACATCCAAAGCGCTGTTGAACCTGACTCTGTCAATGAAATAATTGCTTTAGCATCAACATTATTAGCTAAATATACAGCAGCGTTAGCAACAGCCTCATCAACACGATTATGGTGACGTGCAACGTTATCTTTAGAGACAATGTGGACTAAATTACTGTTCTCAGCAGCTTTGCAAACACGTGACATTGCTGCAACTGTTTCAACTGGATATTCACCTGTAGCAGACTCTGCCGAGAGCATCACCACATCCGTACCATCTAATACGGCATTGGCAACATCAGATACTTCGGCACGTGTAGGTGTTGAACTTGTAATCATCGACTCCATCATTTGTGTTGCTGTAATCACCACCTTATCCAATTCACGCGTTAAGCGGATAATCATTTTTTGTACAGCAGGAACGTTCTCATCCCCAATTTCAACTGCCAAATCCCCTCTTGCCACCATAATTGCATCAGAAGCTTTAATAATTTCCTCTATATTTTTTACCGCTTCAGTACGTTCAATTTTAGCAACAATAGCTGCTTCACTACCTGCCTCAGTCAGGAGCTTACGTGCGTACTCCATGTCTTTAGCATCTCTTGGAAAGGATACAGCAATATAGTCCACTTCAAGTGCTGCTGCGGTTTTAATATCTTCTTTATCCTTTTCCGTTAAAGCAGGGGCAGTTAAACCACCACCTTTTTTATTAATCCCTTTATTGTTAGATAGCTTACCACCTACTGTAACTTTGCAATGCACTTTAGCACTTTCTACCTTAACAACAGTCAACACAATTTTGCCATCGTCTAAAAGTAAAATATCTCCCTTTTTAACATCATTTGGTAGCTCTTTATAATCAATACCAACAGCTTTTTCATCACCTTGCGTTTTATCCATTTCAGCATCAAGCACAAAATTATCACCTGTTTTAAGTGTAATTTTACTATCTTTGAACTTAGCTACACGAATTTTAGGACCTTGCAAATCTGCTAGAATTCCAATATGTATCCCTTTTTCTTTAGCCACTTCACGAATCAATTGCACACGTTTACGATGATCATCTGCGCTACCATGTGAGAAATTGCAACGTACCGCATTTAATCCCGCGTCCACCATTTTACTTAGCATTTCTTTTGACTCACTGGCAGGTCCAATCGTTGCTAAGATTTTTGTTCTTCTCATACTTTTACCTCTTGTGCACGTTCACATAACACTTCAACACCAGGTAAGATTTTTCCTTCAATAAACTCAAGGAAAGCACCTCCAGCAGTTGAAATATAAGAAATATCATTTTTAATATTAAATTTCTCAATTGCTGCAATAGTATCCCCGCCTCCAGCCACTGAAAATGCCTTTGATTGAGCAATTGCATTGGCAATCGCTTGAGTGCCTTTAGCAAAATTATCAAACTCAAATACCCCAACTGGACCATTCCATAAAATAGTATTTGCATTGGAAATTATTTGAGAGAGTTTATTCTCAGTCATCGGACCAATATCTAAAATTATGTCATTTGGCTCAATTGATTCAACAGTTTTAATTTCTACTTTTGCTTTCTCATCAAAGGTGCAAGCAACTCTAACATCGATAGGAAGTGGAATATCGGCACCTTTTTGTTTAGCCTTCTCAAGTAAACTACGAGCCGTATCAATCAAATCTGCTTCAATTAAAGAATTACCAACATTAAAACCAGCTGCTACCAAAAAAGTATTGGCAATTCCGCCACCCACAATAAGTTGATCGACTTGGTCAATAAGATTTTCAAGTACAGTCAACTTGGTTGAAACCTTGGAACCACCGACAATTGCAAGTAGTGGTTTTTTCGGATCTTTTAATGTAGCTTTAAGTGCATTTAACTCTTCTGTTAACAGTAACCCTGCACAAGCAACTGGTGCATATTTTGCCACACCATAAGTTGATGCTTGCGCGCGATGCGCCGTTGCAAAGGCATCCATTACAAACACATCACATAATTTTGCTAACTTTTGCGATAATCCTTCATCTGATTTATTTTCACCTTTGTTAAAACGTACATTTTCACACATTATTACTTGACCAGGCTGAACTTGTACGCCATTTAAATAGTCTTTCACAAGCTCAACCGACCGGTTGAGTTTTTCTGTTAAACATTTCGCTATAGGGAGCAATGAAAACTCATCGTTATACTCCCCTTCAACAGGGCGACCTAAGTGTGACATTAAAATAACAGCTGCACCTTCCTTTAGTGCATATTCAATCGTCTTAAGTGCTGCATCAATACGTACAAAACTCGTTACTTTTCCATCCTTAACAGGAACGTTGAAGTCCACTCTCATCAAGACTTTTTTGTTCTTTAATGACACATCTGTAATCGATAAAAAGTTCATATTTATTCCTTCGTTACACAAAAAGGCGTTTATCACGCCTCTTCGTTACTAATTATTTCGCATTAACCCATGCTTTTGTTGTTCTTAGCATTTGGTTTGAGAAGCCCCATTCATTGTCATACCAAGACAATACTTTTACCAAATTACCAATTACACGTGTCTGTGTTGCATCAAAAATAGAAGGATATGGATTATGATTAAAATCCATAGAAACAAGTGGATCAGTATTATATGCCAATATCCCTTTTAAGCTCTTTTCTGAAGCTGTTTTTAAAATCTGGTTGACTTCTTCCACACTTGTGTGCTTTTTAGCTGTAAAGGTTAAATCAACAACGGACACATTAATCGTTGGTACTCGCATCGCAAAACCATCTAAGCGACCTTTAAGTTCAGGCAAAACCAAGCCAACCGCAGCAGCTGCACCTGTTTTTGTTGGAATCATGTTATGTGCCGCTGCACGTGCACGATGCACATCTGAATGATAGCTATCAACAATACACTGATCATTGGTATAAGCGTGAATGGTTGTCATTAAACCTTCTGCAATACCAACAGTATCATTTAATGATTTCGCAATCGGTGCTAAACAATTTGTTGTACAAGATGCATTAGAAATAACGGTCATATTTGATGTTAAAACATGCTGATTAACGCCATAGACAATTGTTGCATCAACATCACTACCACCTGGTGCTGAAATCACAACCTTTTTTGCACCTGCTTGTAAATGTGGCTGACACTTCTCCTTTGAGGTAAAAAGACCCGTACACTCAAACACCACATCAATATCCAATGCTTTCCAAGGGAGATTGACAGGATTACGCTCAGCCAAAATTTTAATGCGATCGTGATTGATCACCATTTCATTGTTTTCAAGAGCAACGTTAGCACTAAAACGACCATGTGTTGTGTCGTATTTCGTTAGGTGAACATTGATATCAGGGCTTCCTAAATCATTAATTGCGACGACTTTAAATTGATCGCTTAAACCTGCTTCATAAATAGCACGTAGTACACAACGACCAATACGACCATAACCATTAATTGCAATTTTAATTGCCATTTCTTATTTCTCCTTTATTATTTTAATATCAACCTTGCTATCATCTTGTTGAAACGAAGACTAAGGCTGCCAACTAAACGTTTTCAATAATTGCTTTTCGTAATAATGCTTTTGCTTTTTGCTGGGCATGTTGTGCAGTTAAACCAAATTCTTGATAGAGTTTTTCGGCAGGTGCTGATTCGCCAAAGTGATTTAAACCAATCACATCCCCTCCTGCTTTTGGTAATAAACGGTACCATAAATCACCTTGTGCTGCTTCCATGACAAGCACTGGAAGATTCTGTTTAATGACGCTGTTTCGATAGTACTCAGATTGCAGCGTAAATTTCTCAACACATGGCATAGACACTACATTAGCTTTTATCCCTTCTTGGTCTAATAAATTTGCGGTCTCTAGCATAATGCTCACTTCTGAACCTGTAGCCATCAATGTAATCTTGGCTTGCACATTTTCTTTTAGCAAGTATCCACCCTTTTTAATCAAATTAAACTGATTTTTATCACTTACAACGGTTGGTAAGTTTTGACGAGATAATGCTAGTAATGATGGCGTGTTAGTTTCTTCAATAGCACATTGCCAAGCAATTGCAGTTTCAATAACATCAGCAGGACGCCATACATTCAAGTTTGGCATCACTCTTAAACTGGGTAGATGTTCAATAGGTTGATGGGTTGGACCATCTTCACCCAAACCAATTGAATCATGTGTCATTACATAAATAACCGGTTGCTTCATAATTGCACTCATGCGAATCGCATTTCTGGCATAATCTGTAAATACTAAGAATGTACCACCATAAGGTCTAAATCCACCATACAATGACATACCGTTCATCATCGCTACCATGCCAAACTCACGCACTCCATACGATAAATAGTTGGCGCCTTTAACAGAATGATCATTTACCCACTTACTTCCTGACCAATTTGTTAAGTTTGAGCCAGTTAAATCAGCAGAACCACCAAACATATCAGGCAACATTAAGCAGATTTGTTCTAACGCCATCTGCGAAGCTTTACGCGTTGCCACCATAGGTCTATTGTTGAAAAGTTTATTTAAATAGTCACCTATCTTCTCTACAAACCCTTGCGGTAAATCCCGTGATAAACGCAAGCTCAACTGAAGAAATTCTTGTGGATATAAAGCTTTATACGCTTGACATTGAGTCTGCCATTTTGCTTCCTGTGCTTGACCTTCTTCACACATATTCCAATCCGCATAAATATCAGCTGGAATCTCAAAAGGAGCATATGACCAGTTAAGCGCTTTACGCGTATTAGCTATTTCATCCTCACCTAGTGGTGCACCATGCACATGATGACTACCAGCTTTATTTGGCGCACCATGTCCAATTTGTGTCTTACAGCAAATCAACGTTGGTTTATTTGTTTCTCTTTGAGCCAAGGCAATTGCTTTATCAATAGCATCAAAATCATGACCATTAACATGACGAATTACCTGCCAACCATAAGCTTCATAACGCATGGCGACATCTTCAGTAAACCAACCGTTAACATCACCATCAATTGAAATATTATTATTGTCCCAAAAAGCAATAAGCTTACCTAATTGCAAGGTTCCTGCCAAAGAACTGGCTTCATGTGATACACCTTCCATTAAACAACCATCACCTAAAAATACATAAGTGTAATGATCTATAATTTCATGATCTTGTTTGTTGTATGTTTGTGCTAAAAGTTTTTCTGCTAAAGCCATACCAACGGCATTAGCAAAACCTTGCCCTAATGGTCCAGTAGTTGTTTCGACGCCTGGCGCATAACTGTATTCTGGGTGTCCTGGCGTTTTAGAGTGAAGTTGTCTGAAGTTTTTTAATTCATCAATCGATAAATCATAACCTGTTAAATGTAATAAAGAATACAATAGCATCGAGCCATGACCATTGGATAGAACAAATCGATCGCGATTATACCAACTTGGATTCTTAGGATTATATTTTAGATATTTTCGCCACAAAATAGTTGCGATATCTGCCATCCCCATCGGCATACCAGGATGACCAGATTTAGCTTTTTGTACAGCATCAATTGATAAAAAACGAATAGCGTTTGCAAGAGTTGAGTTTGAATTCATCTGCATCCCAAAAGTTGAAAATGTTGGCGTGAAGAAGTTTATCACAACTGTTTGCTAAATGCAGTGGTGATTGTAAGTAATCTTTTAGTCATATAGCAAATCCAAATATTCGACTTTTAAGTTCAAATAGCTTTGACCATTAAAATGCTCTTTTGTTAAGCGGTAAGCCACTTGTACTTTGCTGCCTACCGCAAACATATGGGTATTTTTATATTCTGTAGCAAAAAACCAAATACTCCTTAAGACTTTATCCTCAATTTTTAGCATCAACTGCATGTGTTGTGCTTCCTGCCCTACCATTTTAAGCGCTACAATCTCGGCTTTATTATAAAAGATAGGTGCTTCAAACTCACGCCCATATGGCTCAAGATAAGCAAACTTGTCAACTTGATTAAGATTAAAGTCCTCAGCACTTAACTCACCGTCACAATAAATAATTGGTCCAATTGATATTTTATTATGCTCAATTTGACTTTGGCAACAAGCATCAAATAACATACAAAAATCAACAAGTTTGTTTTTATAGATCGTCAAACCTGCTGCTCCTGTATGTCCACCATATTTAATTAAAATCTCATGCGAATTCTGGGCGATTTGATCTAATACATTTTTGATATTTAGACCATCAATGCTACGGGCAGAACCAGTAATGATTTCATCTTCACCTAGTTTTGGAGAAAACAAGATTGTTGGCAAACCGAATGTATCCTTGATACGACTGGCCGAAATACCATGCACACCAGCATGTCCGTCCTTCAAGTAAACACAAATACTACTTTGTCCTTGTTGATATTGTTTTGAAGCTTCAATCATAGCCAAATGTGTTATTTGCTTTTGAATGTCCTTACGCTTTTGGTTTTGTTGCTGTAAAAAGTCGACCCATTCATATGTTTTTTCATGCTCTTTAGATAACAAGAAGCTCACCGAGCTTAAGGCATCCGAAATGCGTCCATCACTGTTAAGCAAAGGCGCAATCATAAAACCTAAAAACTCACTATCGACTTTATGATGAAAATAATTGCTAAAACTTTTCCAACAACTACGCTGTAAACTCGAAATTTTACACATACCATAATATGCAACAACTCTATTATTTATGCTTTTTGCCATTGATACACAATCGGCAATTGTTCCAACTGCAACAAAATCTAATAAATCGCTTAATTGATAATCGGTGTTGATTTTTTTGTCTGTAAAAAACATTAATCTTCTGACCTCTGCCATTAATAACCATGCAACCATGCAGCCGGCAATATAAGGATCTTTGTATTCACAACCTTCTTGAGTAGGATTTAATACCGCATAGGCACTTTTAGGCACTCCTTCTTCAGGAATACTATGGTGATCTGTAACAATTACATCAATATTGTGTGATTTTAATAATGCAATACGTGATTCATCTGTTGAACCATTATCAGCTGTGATCACCAAACTTGGACTATTATCGTCGTTTAATATCCTTTGTGCTAAAGCATCCGACAAACCATAGCCTTCTTGCATTCTATGACCAATATAGGAACGAATTTTATCCTCTGGATGATTAAATAACTTAGTCAAAGCTTCATGTAAAATCGCATGAGAGGTTTGACCATCACAATCATGATCGGTTTCAAGTCCAATAATTTCCTCTTTTTCAAGCGCTTCAATAATGCGTTTTGCTGCCTTAGTTGCGTCCTTTAACAAATAAGGAGGCGTAAGAAACGCAAGTTTAAGTTTAACGAGTTTAAGAGCATATTCAGGATCTTCAATACGCCTTGCTATAATTCCTGCAATAAAGGCATCAACTTTGTTTTCAATTAAAGTTTTAAAAACTTGACGATGAAATGCTCTAAGTTCAATCTTAACCTTTGGACGCTGAATTTTAAGAATATCAACGATTTCACTCACTTAAGCCTCCTTTGGCTTACGGTTATTGATATTACGCCTTGTCCACATCTTAACTCCTGAGTTGATAAGTGCTGCTAATGGTATAGCAAAAAAGAGTCCCCAAAATCCCCATATACCACCAAAAACAAGTACAGAAGCAATAACCGCAACTGGATGTAAACTTAAGGCCTCTGAGAATAATAATGGCACCAATAAATTACCATCCAAACCTTGGATAATTAAATACACCAACAACATATAGAAAAACTGAGAGGTAAAACCAAACTGGCTTAATCCAATTAAAACTATAGGAATCGTGACAATAACCATGCCAATATAAGGAATAAAAACTGACAGCCCTACTAAAATCGCCAGTAGCAATGCATAGTTAAGACCAAACATGATAAAACCGATATAGGTTGCAAGGGTTACAATCAAACATTCAATCGTTTTCCCCTTAACGTAGTTACCCAATTGAGGTCGAACATCTGCCCATACCTCCTCTAAAGCACCTCGCTCATTTGGTAACATATTTACAAACCACCTGGCAATGCGTTCTTTGTCCTTTAAAAAGAAAAAAGCTAATAATGGCACGATAAACAAATATACTAGCCACGCGAAAATACTCGACAGCGACACCAATGAAAATTTAATTAAATATTGACTTATTCCTGCAATTTTATCAAATTTGATATTAGATATCGCACTGATTCCCTCTTTAATCTGCTCAGACGTAATGATATTAGGATATTTTTGTGATAGCTTTAACAAGCTTGCATGCAAGTTGTTGATTTGCTCAGGAATACTTTGCAGAAACTGTCCTGCTTGGTGCATCAAAGCAGGTAGCACAAATAATAATATTGCAATAACAACTGAAATAAATGCTAAAAAGACAAGGTACACAGCAATACTACGGTTCACCTTTAAGCGCCTTGATAACAATGACACAACAGCCTCTAATAAATATGCGATCACCACACCAGCTAAAATTGGAGCCAATAAACCACCAAAGAAGTTAATAATAAGCACGGCTATAAACGTTACCACAATAAATACAGCAGGTTCATTACTGTCAAATTTTTTCTGATACCACTGTCTTAAATATTTAATCAATTTATTACTCAGTCAGTTTGTTTTTTTGCCTTAAGATTCTATAGTAGTTTGCTTACGCTTACAAATAAATAGCATTTTTATGCTATCAAAGGTTTTAAAATTAATTAGGCTTTGCCATACTTGCCAACGTAATAGATTAATAGATACATAATTTATGGAGCAAATATGAGTCAGGAAACAATTACCAATATCAGTATTCAAAGCACAGCAACTTCCGACCCACAGTCACTTTTGGGAATCAGTATCGCTCTTGTGATTATGGTTATTATCTTTTATATTTTTTCTATCGCCTTTTCTTTTAGTGTGTATAAGCTACTAAAAGCAATACCTAGCGATAAAAAGATCAGTCCCCCTTGGCTTGCCTGGATGCTTTTCATTCCCATTGTTGGTTATATATTTCAATGGATTGTTTTGCCATTTGGTGTTGGCAACGCCTTAAAAAAATATCAAGAAATGGAAATAAAATTAAGGGGTGACACGCTTTTTATTTTAGGGCTTATCCTTGTTATTTTACCGATTGTGTCACTTATCCCAATGACTTTCCCCTTTACTGCTATTACAGGTGTTATTATTTATATTATCTATTGGGTCAAAATAGTCCAAGTTAGAAAAATCATTCTGAAAACCACTACAACAGATTCGGCTGAGCAATAGATATTTCCCACTCCTTGATTCGACTATGTTCCTATTCCTTATAAAGCAATACTTTAAATAATGACTGCTAATGTTAAATACTTATTCTTCATCTAAAAGTTTTTTATCCACAAAACTCGCAACACAACAACCTGCAGCTACCGCCATAAATGCCGTTATTAGCCATAGAATATAAAATGTCTCAAACACATAAGATAAGACAAGCGCAATAATGGCAATAATCCATAATATTGATTTCATTACATTCTCCTTAATTTAATATAACTCGTGTGAACGCTGTTGTACTTCTTGTGGTGTTAACTTCACACCTCTGCCCCACATTTTCTTGTAAACAAATGTTGTATAGATAAAGATAATTGGCAACGTAATGACAGCAACAATTAAAATACCAATCAATGATACCAATGAGCTACTGGCGTTCCACAAGACCATGCTTTGCGAAGGCTCAATACTTGATGGCATAATAAATGGAAACAAACTAAAGCCTAGTGTGAATACCACACCAAAACATGCAATAACACTACCTGTGAATGCCAAACCTGCTTTTGATTTTTCTGCAAAACTAAACACCATAATTGCACCAACAAAACCAAGTACGGGAGCGATTAGCATCCATAAATGGTTACCATAATTTACCCACCAACCACCTTGATTGATGGTGACTATACCTCCTGTTAATGGATGCTCAATCGCTTGTGAGTAAGTGCTAAGGTCATGGTTTAATTGCCAATGAAAGCCAGGTATAAAAATAAGCCAAACACCACCTAAGGCAAACAATATAAGAAATAACCACGCACTGATTTTTTGAATTTTAACAAAACGATCATACAATGCACCTGAAGTACGCATGGCGCAATAGGAAGCTCCATGCATAATTGACATGACAACTGCAAAAATACCAATAAATAATGCAAAGGGTTTTAATAAACCAAATAGTGAAATAAAGGCTGGCTCTTGTAATAGATCTTTGCTTGCACCATAGTAAAAGCGTAAAGTTTGCGGATCAAATTGAAAAGGTAACCCAAGGAATAAATTACCAATCGCAACACCAATAATCAAAATAGGAATCAGACTACCTAAGCACAACATCCAATCCCAAAAGTTTGCCCACTTAATGTTTTCAATTTTATGGCGATATTCAAACGCCACTGGTCGCAAGAATAATGCCCAAAGGACAACAAGTACACCTAGATACATACCGGAAAAGGATCCTGCATATACTCGCGGCCAAATGGCAAAAAGCCCTGCTCCTGCGGTAATCAACCAAACCTGATTGCCATCCCACGTGGGTGCCACAATATTGATAATAACACGTTTCTCATTGTCATTCTTACCTACAAAACGTGCTAAAATTCCTGCACCAAAGTCAAAACAGATTGTGGCTGCTGCTAAGAACATAACCAAACCCACAGCTAACCAGCTTAATAACTGAACAATACTATATAAATCCATCATGATTAGTTCCCCTGTTTATGTTCTTGTGAGTTTTGGAACGAGCCGCTAGGTCCTAAGCGTGCAAATTTGATCATTAAATACATCTCAACTGCAAACAATAATGCGTAGAACAAACAAAATACCACCAAGGTAAACAAAATATCCCAACCATTAATCATTGAAGAGCTCACTGTTGTTGGCAACATCTCATATACCGTCCAAGGTTGACGACCGTGTTCAGTTACAATCCAACCACATAAACAGGCAATCCAAGGCAATGGAATCATATACAGCATGGTTCTTAAGAGCCAGCGTTTTTCCCATAATGTTTTTCTAAAAAGTAACACAAGCCCTACAATAATGACCAAGAACATAAATACACCAATGCTAACCATGATTCTAAATGTCCAGAAAATCGCTGCGACATTAGGTACTGAATCCAAGGCAGCAGCATTGATTTGCTCAGATGTTGCAGAAGTAAGTGACTCGCCTACAGGTAAATAGCGTTGCAGCAACATCCCATAGCCTAAATCCTGGTGGTACTGATTGTAGATCTCTTGATCCTGTGAACTGGACTTCCCAGCACGCATTTTCATCATTGCTTCATAGGCTTTAGCACCATTAGCAATTCGTGTTGTTACTGCTGGGATTTCTTTACCTGTCACCACATCGACATAACCGTCATATAAAAGCGTATTTACACCATATATTTTCTGATCAAATGAGTGTGTTGCAAGTAATCCTAGCAATTTAGGAATTTGAATAGAAAAATCATTTTTTTGCTCAGACTGACTAGGAAAAGCAATCACATTAAAATTAGCAGGTGGCGTTTGTGTTCCCCATTCTGCCTCGATTGCAGCCAATTTCATCGGTTGATATTTATAAGCTAGAATCCCTTGTTCATCACCCATTACCATGACCATTAAAGATGCAACTAAACCAAAGCCCAAACCAATTCCCATCGATCTTTTAGCGAAACCAACATCCTTTTTACGCAATAAATAAAATGAACTAATACCAATCACAAAAACAGATGAAGTGATATAACCGGCAATCACTGTATGAGCAAAGCCAATTTGAGCAATTGGATTAATGAATAGATCCCATAAATGCGTTGTTTCCATACGCATGGTTTGCCATACAAATTCACCTCCTGCTGGCACCTGCATAAAACCATTGGCAACTAAGATCAATAAAGCAGACAAGTTAGAACCAAATGCTAAGCAAAAAGTAACGGCTAAATGCTGCTTTTTAGAAAGTTTGTTCCAACCAAGGAAAAACATTCCTACAAAAGTTGACTCCAACATAAAAGCAACCAAGCCTTCAATTGCAAGAGGGGTTCCAAAAATATCACCAACAAATTGTGAATAGTACGCCCAGTTTAAACCAAAAGAAAACTCCATAGTCAAGCCAGAAAGGACACCTACTGCAAAATTAATACCAAGGAGCTTGCCCCAGAATTTAGTCATATCCTTATAAACTTGCTTACCTGTCATAACGTACATGAGCTCCATCGTGAAAATAATCCAAGTTAGCCCTAACGTTAATGGCACAAAAATAAAGTGAAAACAAGCAACGAAGGCAAATTGCCAACGAGCAAGCTCCACTGATAGTAGACTTGGTATCATCTATATAACCCTTCATGTGATTGAACAAAATAAAGTGTTTTGTTAGAAATCAAATTACAAAATCACTGGGGATTTATTTTAACGCTTGGTGCTTTAAGGCTAAATAGCAAAACCAAAATCACATTATCAAGCTGTTATGTTTATTGATTTAAATCAACTTTCTTATAAAAAAACAGGTATAATTTATCAGCCTTTAAATACACCTGATAGCACTCACATATGACAACACAAAAAAAAGCCTCATGTACTAAACAGTCGCCACGTCCAAAAACATGTCATTTTTGTGATTGTCATAAGCTCTGTCACCTCTTTCATGTCAATCCTATAGACACTCTTAATTTTATTAAAGTACAAACAAATATATGCCACATAAAAAAAGGGCAATCGTTATATAAAACACAAGATAAAATCACTGCTATATTTATCATACGCACAGGCAGTTTTAAGCTTGTGAACCAGAACGACTATATTGTTGATTTTTGTTTACAAGGCGATGCCCTTGGTTTTGATGCAATTGAAAGTTCAGCACATACTCTTACTGCTATTGCTCTTGAAGATAGCGCAATTTGTGCTTTTGACTATTACAGCCTCATCCAAGCATTGCCACAAAAACCTATTGTTATCCTAGATTTTTTACAATTAATAAGTAAAAAACTTAACCTTGCTATTAACTCTTTAGATACCACTCAAGAAGCCTACGTAAAATTAGCTAGCTTTATTTATAAACTAGCAAATCATCAAAAGCGCTGTGGTTACTCTAACAAATCATTTATGCTACCTATGAAATATTTAGAAATTGCAAATCATCTTAACTTGAGTATTGAGACGATCTCCCGTGCATTTAAATCTCTGACTAACAACACGATTTTAAGTACTAAGCACAAAGAAATTACCATTCTTGACTTTGAACGCTTAAAGTCTATCGCAACAACATAATCCACTTTATAAATTACTGAAACTGCTTCAACAAGCCTCTTGTTGAGCTATCATAGCTTGGATGAGATAAATATCCTTTTTGTAAGCTTTCCAAAATTGACTTACCAAGTGCTTTACCTAGCTCCACACCCCATTGATCAAAACTATTAATCCCCCAAATTACACCTTGAACGAAAATTTTATGCTCATATAAAGCAATTAATTGACCTAAAGCTTGGGGAGTAAGCTCATCTATTAAAATAGTATTACTGGGTTTATTACCAGCAATAACCTTTTGTGACGCTAAGCTTGAGATTTCATTTTCACTTATCCCACTTTTTTTAAGTTCATTTTTAACTTGTTCTAAGCTTTGACCTTGCATAAGAGCTTGCGATTGAGCAAAACAATTTGCCAATAGCACTTGTTGATGATTTTGTAGTGTATGATAGCTTTTCTTAACGGCAATAAAGTCCGCTGGCACTGTAACATTACCTTGATGTAACAACTGATGAAAGGCATGTTGACCATTAGTACCTACACCACCCCACAGTACAACACCTGTTTGATTGTGACTAAGCTTTCCATTTTTTTTGCAAGATTTACCATTACTTTCCATATCTGCTTGTTGTAGATAGTCCACTAAATAACACAGCCGATCATCATAAGCTAAAATCGCCTGTGATTGAGTATGATAAAAATTACTATATAGAATGGCAATAAGCGCCAAAATAACTGGCATATTCTCTGTTAAAGGTGCTGTTTTAAAATGTTTATCCATGACATAAGCACCTTTCAATAAATCCTCAAAGTGATTAAAACCAATGGCAAATGCAATTGCCATACCAATAGATGACCATAGTGAATATCTTCCCCCTACCCAATCCCACATAGCAAAGCAATTTTGTAACTCAATGCCAAACTGCTCAACTTTATCTTGAGCACTTGAGATGGCAACAAAGTGTTTAGCTACAGCCTTTGACGTTTGGTAATGATCAAGCAACCATTTACGTGCAGTTTCTGCATTCATTAATGTCTCTTGAGTGGTAAACGATTTAGAGGCAACAATAAATAAGGTCGTCTCAGGATGGATGCGGTTTAACACGCTTAAAATCGAATCAGCATCGACATTCGAAACAAAATGCACACGTGTTTTGTTTTGATGATAAGGTTTTAACGCCCTTACTATCATTTTTGGTCCCAAATCAGAACCACCAATACCGATATTAACTACATCAGTAATTTTTTTATCTGTAAAGCCTCGCCAATGACCATCGTGCACATCTTTAACCAATTTTTGTACTTTTTTACGCTCAACTTCAATTTCTAATTTAACGTTCTTACCATCAACCAAAATTGAATCTTGAGAAAAATCACGCAAAGCTGTATGTAAAACGGCTCGATTTTCACTGGTGTTGATTTTACTCCCTTTAAACATTGCATCACACATTACTGCAACCTGTGCATTTTCCGCCAAAGCAAATAAACACTCTAATATTTCTTCATTGATCCTATTTTTGGAATAATCAAGGAATAAATTTCCATGCTTTAAGTGATAGCGATTAAAACGTTGACTATCTTCATCAAAAAGATCTTTTATTGCTAAATGCTTATATTTTGTTTCTAATAAATGCTGTAATTTATTTGTAATTTCTTGATTCATCGCTTTACTCCAACTCATTTGCAGCAGGTTGATCAAGATGCCAAACTAGTTTACCTTCAATTGGTTTAACAACCTTTGCTGGATAAGCTATCGATACATTCTCCTGATCAAAAACTTTCTTTAGCATATTTGCTTTAGACTCCCCTGTTACCAGAAAATCAATGACCTTCGCATAATTTATGATTTTTAATGTTAACGTCACGCGATACTGCTTTGTCGTTGGGTGCATTGCTATTTCCACCCACTTATCGGAAGACAATGACACACCATTGACAAATAAAGAAGCCGTGTGCCCATCTTCACCCATACCTAACCAGATCCAATCAAATTGCGGAATATCATTATACTTAGGCACGTATTTTTTGATGCTTTGTACATAGTTTAGGGTGGCTTGCTCCGGTGAAATATCACCTTGCATAGGATGCAAATTTTCTCTTGGGATCTTTACCTGCTGAAACAGCATACGATCTGCTTCACCAAAATTACTCTCTTTATCTTCAAATGCGACACAGCGCTCATCACACCACCAAAAATGTAACTTCTCCCACTTAATTTCAATCATTTTGTCACTTTTTGCAATAAGCTCAAATATAGCTTTAGGCGTACTGCCTCCAGAAAGTGCAATATGAACCTCATCTTGTCTTGAATGCGATAAGCTAACAAGTTTTGTCAGCATAGCATAGGCAATATCTTCTTTCTCTTGATATATAATGTATGACATTCTCTATTTTACCCCCCCTTACTTAAGCTTTTGAGTTTTGCTTAAAGTTTGATGATGGATTACGCCAAATGTGGTCTAACTCGGCTAACATTTTGTCAGATTCAACTGGACCAAATGAACCACTTGGATAAAAATTTAATATACTCTTACCATGCTTATGAATGTATTGAATGATTGGATCGATAATATTCCAGCAGGCCTCAACTGCATCATTACGTGCAAATAAAGTATTATCTCCTTGTAAAGCATCTAGAATTAAACGCTCATAAGCAGTTGGCAATGCTTTTTGAGCAAAATCAGAATAATAAAAACCCATATCCACCTCATGAGTTTTAAAGCCACTACCTGGTTCTTTTGCCGCAAAACTAAGCTTAATTCCTTCATCAGGCTGAATACGAATAACCAACTGATTCTTAAATTTTGTTATTTTCTGTACTTGAGAGAAAAAAGGGTGAGGTGTCGGTTTGAAATTAATCACAACCTCAGAAACGCGCTGATTTAAACGTTTACCAGTACGCACATAAAATGGCACATTATGCCAGCGCCAGTTATCAATAAAAAAGCGAATTGCAGCATAAGTTTCAGTAGTTGAATCTTTTGCTACCGCTTGTTCATCACGGTACGAACCTTTAATCACACCTTGAACGCAACCTTCTTGATACTGAGCAATCACCACGTTTTGTTTTATGTCTTCAGCTGTTCTAAAGCGACGAATAGATTGAAATACTTTTAACGTTTCATTACGAATAGAATACGCATCCATTTTAGCAGGAGCTTCCATTGCGACAATACCCAAAAGTTGTAATAGATGATTTTGAATCATGTCACGAATAGCGCCATTTTGGTCATAATATCCCGCTCTTGAACCAAGCCCAATCGACTCATTGGCATAGATCTGTACATTATCAATGTGAGCTGCATTCCACAAAGGTTCAAAAATTGAATTAGCAAAACGAAAAACTAATAAGTTCTGCACCGTTTCCTTGCCAAGGTAATGATCAATTCTAAATAACTGAGATTCTTTATAATGCTGTAGCAAATGTGCATTTAATGCGCATGCACTTTTTTCATCTATGCCAAATGGTTTTTCAATGATGATTCGCTTATAACCATCTGTTTCATCATTTAAGCCCAACTTGGCTAAGTGTGAAGGAATTTGATAATACAAACTAGGTGGCGTTGACAAGTAGAAAAGTAAGTTATTGTCAAGCTTATGGCTTTTAAGCAGCGCCTTTAAACGCTTATTTAATAATGTATATCCTTCATCTGTATAAACATCTATCGACTGGTAATAAATTTGATTTAAAAATTTATTAATACTTTTCTGATCGTCTGGATATTCAGTTAGCAAAGCCTCACACATTTTTTGACGAAATTGTTCATCGTTAAACGCTGATCGTGAAACCCCCAATACGATATTATTTTTAGTTAAACTCTTATGTTGGTATAGATGAAAAATGGCAGGTATAAGCTTACGCGCCGTTAAATCACCTGATGCGCCAAAAATGACAATAATTCCATTTGCTAACTTATGTTGCATTAAGCATCTCTGTAGTTAATCGTGAAACGCCGATAGTTATACCATTTTTTATTACCAAGTTCACGATTTAATCGCAACAATTAATTGTTTAATTTTCATACCACAGGACAGTAGCTGCAAAAAACCTTTATTTCTAAGCGGTTTCATGCTCAATAGAATAGATCGCTTAGTATACTGTTGTTTAAATAATAACTAAAATCTCTGTACACGAAGAGAAAATTATAAAATACTGCTTGAGGCGTTATTTTTTCTGATTTACGTAACATGAAAAAAACACTTCAAACAGCTGATGAATAGTTTATTTGTTATCAGGGTAAAGCAAAATCAATTAACCACGAATGCTAAGGGGCTTAAGGTGGATGTTTTAACTTTAAGGATAAGCATTTGAAAAACTTAAAATAAGATTTCAAAGCTAATGGCATTGCTTACTCTCAGCATTGTGGCGCATAAAAAAAGGCTTTTTCAACTACCTTCTCCTATAGCATGCAATCAATAGCACTTTCTTAGCACCAACTCTTTTGCAAGAATTAAATTACTCTTCACTCAAATTCCCTAGGAAATCCAATTGACGCCATGCTTCAAACAACATAACTGCTGCTGCATTTGATAAGTTTAGGCTTCTGCTGTTTTTTAGCATAGGGAGCTTAATTTGCCTATACTCTAACGCTTTAAGTATGTAAGCTGGCAATCCTCTACTTTCAGGTCCTAACAATAAAACATCTTCATCTTGAAATTGTACTTGATGATAATATTGCTTGGCTTTAGTCGTACATGCCCAAATTCTCTTATGGCTATTCTTGATAACAAAATCCTCAAAGTTTTGATAGCGTGCGACCTCTGCAAATTCATGGTAATCCAATCCCGCACGGCGTAACTTTTTGTCTTCTAACTCAAAGCCAAACGGTTCAATCAAGTGTAACCTTGCACCTGTATTGGCACATAAACGGATAATATTTCCCGTATTAGGGGGAATCTCAGGCTCATATAAAGCAATATGAATCATCTTTTTCCTTAACAAAACTATGCTTTTTCTATTCTATGCGTTTTAATCAGGATAAGGAGTGTGGATACAAGCATTTTTTGATACGATATGTGAAATTTTTATAAGGACTCATGAAGGATAAGCACAATGACAATCATGGTGATTGGTAGTGCCAATACAGATTTAATTATTCAAGTTGAACATCTTCCTAGACCAGGTGAAACATTACTTGGAGGAAAGTTTTTAACAGCATCAGGCGGGAAAGGTGCTAACCAAGCAGTTGCAGCTGCACGCTTGGGTGGAAAAGTATGTTTTATTGCCAGTATTGGTCAAGACAGTTTTGGCGAAGCACTGTTAAAAAAGTACGCTCAAGATAGTATTAACATTCAACATATTAAACGTCCACAAAGCGCATCAGGCATTGCCATGGTTTGTGTTGCATCCAACGGACAAAATTCAATTGTTGTTGCTCCTGGCTCTAATGCGTTTCTTACACCTTGTGATATTGCTGCTATAGAGGATCAGTTTTTACATGCAAAAGTTGTCCTAACTCAACTAGAAATACCACTCTCAACTATTGTTGCAGCTGCTAAACTTGCCTATAAACACAAATGCTTATTCATTCTAAATCCTGCTCCTGCCTATGTTTTACCTGATGAACTTTACCCATTTATTGACATCATCACACCAAATGAAATAGAAGCTGAACTCTTAACAGGTATCCGGGTTTGTGATCTATCTTCCGCATTGACGGCTTCTAAAATTCTTCATCAACGTGGCATAAAAAACGTTATTATTACAATGGGTCATCAAGGTGCATTTTTCTACGATGGTAAAAATGAAGTGCTAGTTCCAACACTTCAAGTTAATGCTATTGATACAACCGCTGCAGGTGATACTTTTAATGGTGCACTTGCTAAAACGTTATGCAACAGTAATGACATCATCTCCGCTATTAAATATGCTAATAAAGCCTCCGCTTTATCGGTTACGAAACTAGGTGCGCAAAGCTCCATCCCATATCCCCATGAAATTGAAGCATTACAAGGTTAATTACAATGGTCAATAACAAAAAATTTGAACGCTACATTGACACACTATTAAATATACAATCAATTAAAGATTACTGTCCAAATGGTCTACAAATAGAAGGTAAAAAAAATATTAATATTATCGTCACAGGTGTTAGTGCAAGTCTTGAGCTCATTCATGCTGCCATCGCTAAAAAAGCAGATGCCATATTGGTTCATCATGGTTATTTTTGGAAAGCTGAAAATCCAACGATTACTGGCATCAAATATCAACGCATTAAAGCAATTATTCAGCATAATATTAACCTTTTTGGCTATCATTTACCACTAGATGTACATCCTAACTTGGGTAATAACGTTCAACTGGCTAAGCGTCTAGATCTTTGTATTGTTGGTGAATTCAATACAAATACTATACCTAACTATGGTTTAATGTGTGAAACAAAGTTGACGTTAAATGCTTTAATCGACAAAATCGAATCTACACTTATGCGAAAGCCACTTGTCGTTGGTAATCAAAACCTGCACATCCACAAAGTTGCCATTTGTACTGGAGGAGCTCAAGACCTTATTGAACAGGCTTATCATGCAGGAGCAGATGTCTATATTTCAGGTGAAATTTCAGAGCGTACAACACTTATTGCACGGGAACTTGGTATGACTTACATTGCAGCAGGACATCACGCGACCGAGCGTTATGGAATTGCAACACTAGGTCAATATTTAGCACAAGAATTTTCTTTAGAACATTATTTTGTTGATATTGATAACCCAGTTTAATACTGTTGTTATCCCTAACTTATTTTTTTTGTGATAGACTGCTTACACCTAACTTGAACAACGTAAGCTCATTATGGGAAGCGAAAAAGATAACATTAGGCTTATTAAGAAATATCCTAATAGACGTTTATACGATACAAAAGGCAGCTGTTATATTACAGCTGAAGGCGTCCATAAATTGATTATAGAGCATGAAAATGTCGTTGTGGTTGATAATAAGACAGGAAAAGATATCACACGTGGGGTGCTCATGCAAATCATTAATGATTTGGAAGAAAAGAGTCCAAGACAAATGTTTAGTAATGAATTCCTAGCACATGTAATTAAGTCTTATGGGACAGAGATGCAAAATACTTTGGTGTTATGCTTTAACAAAACACTTGACCTTTATTTAAGCCAAACTAATGCCCAAGAAGACTTAATAAAAAAATCCAGCAAACAGATGAATCCTAGTGATTATTTTAATACGATTGCCAGAGAAAATATCAGCCGCTGGCAAAAGTCTTGGGAAAACTTAAAAAGTACCAAAAAGTAATATTCCAAATACATACTTACTCATTGTAATTATTTATAATTGCTTCAATTTGCGGTTAATCGCAAAAAACTTTCTGAGAAACTATTAATTACAAAACACATATTACCCATATCTTCTTGGATTATTACTACTAACGATTACTGCTTTTATGCTGATCTATACATAGTATATACTTTTTTAAACACTTCCTGCTCCTGGTTTTTAGAGTCCCGCATTCGCTTTGCTTAGCTCATAGCGGTTAATTAAACTAAGTTTAGGCTAGGCATTAATAAGTACTTTACGCTCAACACCCCAGCATCGACTTAACACGTTATATTTATTTATGCTTTTTTGTTTAAACATCTTCATGAAGTTGTCACGTTTAACACTTTTTTCAGCTATCCCAGACTTAAGCTTAATATTAAAGCGGTTCGCCCATTTACGAATTGTTCCATGCTTAAAACCCAACATTTTTTCAGCTTCTTGATAGGTCATCCCTTCGACAGCACAACGCTGTAAAACTTCCTCTGCACTACAGCCATATTTTTGTTGAATAATGTGTTCAAAACTTCCAGTGTATTGATTCGCCATGACATATTCCTCTTTCGTCTAAGTTTATAAATTCTTAACGTGATGCGCATTCTAAAAATGCAAACTTAAGACAAGCTTAAGATAAACATAGTTTTAACTTTCTTCTCCAAAACGATCTTGAATGAGCGTTCGAATACTATCTAGTGCTTCTTGTGCATCTTCTCCTTCAGCACTTATTATAATTGATGTACCGCATGATGCTCCTAACATCATCAAGCCCATTATACTCTTACAATTTACTTTTACACCTGTTTTAACAACTTCCATATAAACGTCGCTGCTGAATCTAAGTGCCAAATTTACAAGTTTAGAAGCAGCACGCGCATGCAAACCAAGTTGATTAATAATCACTAACTCAACTTCTTTCATATTTTTCTTTTACCTTCTTCAAGTACAATACAAGCTTTAGACGCATCATAAACTCTTTGTGCCAAATCATCCAATGCAATCTCTTGCTTATGATAAGTTAAGGCTTTTAATAACATAGGCATATTCAACCCTGTAATAACAGATAAGTTATAAGCACACATGAAAGATTGTGTTACATTCGTTGGAGTCGCACCAAAAAGATCGGTTAGTACCAAAAAACCATTTGCTTCTGGCATACTCTTAAAAGATTCTTCCACACGCTCCAATAATTCAGGTTGATCAAACGAACAAGATGAAACAACCTGCACATATCCTTGTTGAATTTGCACCAAACGTGTTGCAACATCAAGCATCGCCTTACCGATACTGCCGTGGGTAATCAGTACAATACCAATCATTTGTCTAATTCCCTATGCCAAATAAGTAAGTCTTCAAAACTTGTGCTTAATTTTTTATACAATGCTTCTGCAACATAAACAGAACGATGCTGTCCTCCTGTGCAACCAATGCCTATATCAATATAGCTTTTACCCTGCTTTTGTTGTAAGCCACACCATTTTGTTATAAAGAGACTAATATCTCTAATCATTTCATGTACTAGTGGTTGAGATTCTAGGTATTTGATAACCTCTTGATCCTTTCCTGTCAATAAACGTAACTTCTTATTCCAATAAGGATTAATTAAGCTTCTAACATCAAATAGGTAATCTGCCTTTTGTGGCATGCCGTGTTTAAAACCAAATGAAAACAACTTTATTTGTGTAATTGGTTCTCCTTGGTTAAGTAGTTTTTTTTGCAACAACTCCCGTAGCTGTTGTTGCGATAAACTCGTTGTATCCAAGGTATAATCAGAAGCGTAAGCATACGACTCTAATGCGCTTAACTCTAAATCTATTGCTTTTTCCAGTGTCATCCCTTGCACCGAAAAAGGATGACGGCGACGCGTTTCATCATAACGCTTAATCAATACATTACGATCTGCCGTAATATACCAGCATGTCAAATTAAAATGATATTTTTTCTTTAAATCATCAACTATAAAAATCTCTGATTCTAAAAATGAATGTGGTGCTAATGATATAACAATATTTTTATTATATTGCTCGGTATTAAGAAGATGGAAAAGTGTCTGATCTAATAAAAAATAAGGTAGGTTTTCAATACAAAAAAAACCCTGATCCTCTAAAATACTTAATACTGTTGATTTACCAGCACCAGAAACGCCAGCTAAAAGCACAACCGACTTAGGTGTACTACTCACGCAATTTATAACCATTGTTCTTATTTTTAATCTCGTCAGTTTAGCAAATCTTTTATCTCTACCCTAATAAATTTTGCAATTCTTGGTAACACATCTGCCAACTTTTTTTATATACATCAATATCAATGACATCACACGCCAATAAATTGGCGCGTTTTATGTAGGTCTCTAGTTGCTGCTTTTCATATAAATATACTACATGTGTGATATATGCTGATGCTTGAGTTTGTTTGACTATACAAAATCCTTTATCATGAATGTGAAGTTTCCCCTGATAAGCCCTATTATATAAAGAACCAAGCCAGATTGTCTCTATTTTTTCCACTACAACCAAATCGTCTGCTACTAATGAAAAACCATAATTTGTAACCAAATAATGACTAAAACTAGATTTACCGATATTAGACTCGCCAATAATCAGCAAACCAAGTTTATTCATATTTGCAACTAAATTTGCATGCCAGTACTCAAGTTTTTTGTTCATCTTTAAAAAATATTTGATAAAGTTCTTCATTCGAGCTTGCTGCGTGAATACTATCAAGCACACCTGGAGACTTTAAAAATTTAACGAGTTCAGCTATAAATTGAATATGTACATCACTTACATTTTTAGGGAAAATCACTGCAATGAAGACACATACTTTTTGTTCAGCTGTGTCATACTCAATTGATTCGTTTAATGTTAGTACGGCCAAACGGGTTATCGTCAAGCCATCAACTCGACAATGCGGAACCACCACACCTTTCCCAATTGCAGTACTGCCAATGCGCTCACGTTCAAACAGTTTTTGATAAAGTAAGTCTGAACTGATATTTAGTTCTTCATCTTGTAACAATTGGCTTAAAACTTCAAAAATACGTTTTTGGCTTTGTAAACTTGCTTTATTGATTATGCGTGAAGGAGAAATAAAGGCAGATAAAAAATTCATATATTTTGAGTTTATTTATTATAAAGAGTCAGTATTCTATCAGCGTTCTTCATCAACATCTACTGCTTCGTTAGACTCTATTAAAGCTTCAGCTTCTGGACGCTCAGCACAATGCTCTTTTAATTTTTGCTTATGCTTTCTGACTTGTGCATCTAGTTTATCTTGTAACATATCAACAGTTGCATACATATCCTGTGAATCCGACTTCGCCACAAACTCATTCCCTGGCACATTAATTACAGCTTCTGCCATCTGCTTACCTTTCTCAACTGAAAGAATCACTCTTACTGCAATAATATTATCAAAATGATTATTTAGCTTACTTAGCTTGTCCTCTACATATCGTTTTAAAGATGGGGTAATTTCTAAATGACGACCAGTAATTTGAATTTGCATAGTGCAGTCCTCCATTATGTAGCCACTTTCTCGTGGGGTTGTAAAATTCTAGTACTTAAAAGATAGCCCTTATTTGCGATAATTACCAGCAAGTTCAGCACAAAATTACTGATTATTTCTTTAGTGGCATTCCTTTATTTTTTTGAACATCAAGATCCTTTATTTTTACTCCTTATTTTGATTTATTCTAAAATAATCATCACCTTGTCGTGCTACTTCTTTAGTGTTTTCCCAACATTCAGCAGTAACATCTTTTACTTTCTGCCAAGTTTTTTGTGTATACTCTCCTGTTTGATTTAGGACATCCTTTGTGACTTGCTTCCCTGAATGAACTACATCCAAAACATCCTGTTTAAACAATTCCCAATTGCTATTAAACTCACAATGACTTGTTTGCGCAGAACAACTGTGTACAACTTTTGTTTCTTGCTGTTGTTTATCTTTTTTATCATTAGTAAAACCAATATTGGATAACAACACACTAGCCCACAAAAGAACAATTATTTTTTTCATAATTCACACATATTGTATTTTAAGGAAACCAAAATAAATAAACTCGTTGCCTATACTAACGAAAAATCTTTTATACAGCAATAATCTCTCTACCGACAACACAAGATGTTTAATGTGGAAATATTGATAAATGTGCAAACGATATACTCCACTTTAAACAATATTGATCACTCTGAAACCACTCTTGATTTTTTTCTTTATTTTCCATTTTATTCCTATTTTGTCGTTGACAGCAAGTCAACAAAGCTCTATTATTCACTTCGTTTTCAAGGTCCTTGAAAACACTCTACGCACCCGTAGCTCAGTTGGATAGAGTACCTGGCTACGAACCAGGCGGTCGGAGGTTCGAATCCTTCCGGGTGCGCCATTTTCAAGCGGGAATAGCTCAGTGGTAGAGCACAACCTTGCCAAGGTTGGGGTCGCGAGTTCGAACCTCGTTTCCCGCTCCATTTTTAACATAATTCAAAAAATATACCTATCTATACAGCTCACTACTGATAGTGGAAAGTTTAAAAACTGGGATATCAAACAGAAGCTTAGACATGAATGTTTTATGACAAAAACCACTGAGAACTTCTTTGTAAAGAATACCTCTAAAAATCATTCTCAATAAGCATTTTTAATTTCTGCCTACCTATAAGGCTTTTATAGACATATCATACAATCTATACTTTAATTGATAAAAACAATCAATAAAGTGTCACATATGAAAATAAAGTTCTTAGGAGCAGCCAAAACCGTAACAGGATCTAAATACTTAGTAACAGTTGATACTAATCGCTATTTGATCGACTGTGGATTATTTCAAGGTAACCATGATCTACGAAGAAGAAACTGGAATCCTTTACCAGTAAATCCTAAAGAAATTGATAGTGTTTTATTAACTCATGCTCATATTGATCACTCGGGATATTTGCCATTGTTGGTCAAAAATGGCTTTAAAGGAAAAATATATGCAACAGAAGCAAGCTACGAGCTGTGCAAAATTTTATTGCCTGATAGTGCACATTTACAAGAAGAAGAAGCTACTTTTGCTAATAAATATCACTCATCAAAACATTCTCCAGCCTTACCTCTTTACAACGTTGTAGAAGCATATAAGACACTTAACCATTTTAAAGTGATACCGTTTGCACAGGATATTGTCTTAAACAAACATGTACACGTTACTTGGCATCCTGCTGGTCATATTTTAGGTGCAGCATTTCTAGAGTTACGACTGCATGGTCAAAGAATTATATTTAGTGGTGATTTAGGACGTGATAATGATCCTATAATGTACCCACCAAAATTACCACCAAATAATATTGACTATCTTATTATTGAATCAACTTATGGTAATCGTGAGCATAAAAAAATTGATCCTCAAACAGAATTAAGCAAGATTATTAATGATACTATAGCTAATGAAGGTGTAATCGTGATTCCTGCTTTTGCAGTTGGGCGAATACAAAGCGTGCTCTATTATTTGTATATGTTAAGAAACAGTAAACAAATCCCTGATATACCTATTTACCTTGATAGCCCAATGGGTATTTACTCTACCAATCTTTTGTGTCACTTTACACATGAACATAGATTAAGCCCTGATATATGCCAAAATATTGCTAATATGGTTATCTACACACCAACCCCGGATGAATCAAAGGAAATAAATCGCAGTAAAGGGTCTAAAATCATTATTTCAGCTGGCGGCATGGTCAACGGAGGTCGAGTATTACATCATATAAAATACTATGCCCCCGATTCTAAAAATGCCATTTTACTAACCGGTTTCCAAGCTCCTGGTACACGTGGACAAATCATTGAATCTGGTCATGGTAACACTAAAATTTTTAACGAAGTTATCCCAGTACGTGCTAAAATTCACAGTATTTCTAACATGTCTGCACACGTCGATTATATAGAAATGTTGCACTGGTTGAGTCACACTAATCAGGCACCTAAAAAGACTTTCATCACACATGGTGAAAGTTTTGCAGCAGAAGCACTTAAACGAACAATTGAATCCAAACTTAACTGGAACTGTATCATTCCTGATTACTTAGATGAATATGAAATAAAGTAATATCCACATACTAATGCTCGATTCCTTACATCACTCCTAATAAAACTAGTTAAATAACAATCAAAAGACATATCAATTACTATATTTGATTATCGATCATGACGCATTTAAGGAATGAAACACTAACACCTTATTTTTCCGCACCAAAACCGAATAAGTGGTTCAATCGTAATTGACAGCAAAATAAGTACACACGCCAATATCATATTCAAAGTAATATGATCATTCATAATAATCACCCCTAAGATACTGCCAAACAATGGAACAAGATAGTTTGACAAAGAACAAAAACCTACACCTGCTCGCTTGATTAGACTAACATACAACACATAAACAATCCCAGAACAAAAAATACCTAACAACAATGAAGCAATAAATGGGTAAAATGAAAAACTCAATTGATTAAGGGAACCATTGCCTAAGTTGATCGCAAACATGATTATCGTGCCGATAAAAAACGCATCTCTTGAAAGTAAAAAGGAATCTTCATGTGACAGACTCCTAATGATGATAAGTGCACTAGCAAAAGATAAAGCACCCACTAAAATTGCAAGCTCAGGCAATATTGCTAAAGACATACCATATTTGATTAAATCCGGAATAAATAATACTATAAGACCTATAAATCCAACCATCATGGCTATGAATTTAGTCGCCGTTGCACGCTCGATTCCTGTGAGGAGGATCAAGATAATCGTAAAAAATGGAATTGTTCCCATTAAAATAGACGCCATACTTCCAGAAACAAACTGTTGTCCCCACATTACTAAGGTAAAAGGAATAACGATTTCCAGCACACCAATCACAATCACCTTAAGCCAAACTATCATGGATCGAGTATGACGTTTTCGTTTTGTCAGCACACAAAAAACAATTAAAAATAAGGCAGCATAGAGTGTTCTAAACAATGCCAACTGTTCGGGAGTATAAATTGATAAAGAAAAATCAATTAGTACAAATTGTGCCCCCCAAATTAACCCAATAAAGAATAAGAGTAGATAATTCATAATTTTTAAAAGCTTTGACGATTAGCGGTACTCAACAGCAAGGATTTCGTACTCAACCATGCCAGCTGGAGTTGTCACGTTTGCCTCATCACCTTCTACCTTACCAATAAGTGCCCTGGCAAGTGGCGAACTAAAGGAAATTTTATTTTGTCTGATGTCTGCTTCGTCTTCGCCAACAATTTGATAAGTGGTTTCTACATCATTTTCAAGATTTAATAAGGTTACCGTAGCACCAAATATCACTTTACCTGTATTATTCATCTTCAAAACATCAATCACTTGGGCATTACTGAGCTTAGCTTCTAATTCTTGAATTCGCCCCTCAATAAAGCTTTGTTGTTCCCGTGCAGCATGGTACTCGGCATTTTCTTTCAAATCACCATGCTCACGTGCCTCAGCAATTGCTGCAATTACATTTGGCCTTTGCACACCTTTTAAATTTTGTAGTTCAAGTTTCAAAGCGGCTTCGCCATTTACTGTCATTGGAATTCTTTTAGACATTACGCTTCCTTATACTTAATTTTAATTGTCATAACGCTACTTAATATCTATCACAACCTATTTTTAAACTTTCTCATCTTGCCAGTATACACTTTACACTTCCATGACCACAAAAGTTGGTCGTTATTGCAAATGAAAGCGGACTTTCATAGGGAGTGGTTTGCAAATGGTATATTACGAAAAGCAAAATAAAAACGCCCAATGTAAAACATCAGGCATTTATATTACTAGACCAACGATTATACCTAAGCTATGCTTTTTTGCAATTTTCTTTGCCTAGATACAACAATTCTAATTTTGAATATATAAATATCTCGTATCTCATTTAGCTATGCATAACTTATTAGACAGACTTAAACATGATTCGTAAGAGATCTGTTACGAAAAGCAAAATAGTCATAAATATTATTAAGTAACATTGTCACTACCTATACTTTCACTTAAAATAGCGCCAACCATACCCTTTTGGGAAGAGTATATGTTAGAACAGTCTGAAATACAGTGTATTGAGCATTTTTTTGACTACTTACAACGTATTGGAAACCACTATGCCTTTATCTACAATAATGAAGCTTATCGCTATCAAATGCTGCATGATAATGCACTTAAAATAAGTAATTGGCTAATACAACAAAACTGCCATAGGCTTATGTTTTCAATTAGCAATTCACCTTTTTCAGTTGGATTATTTTTGGCTTCTTGGTTAAATGCAATTGAATGCTTCCCAGTTAATCCTCGCTTTATTTCAAATGAACTTCTTGGACTAGTTAAACGTGCTAAACCAAATTTACTAATCATTGAATCGCAACAAAACTCAGATATCCTGACCGCATATTGCCAAACTGAACGTATTAAACTCTATGTCGTTGATGCACCAATGAATTTTTTAAACACAATTACTGGCACTCCAACTACAAAAAGAGCAGTAAACCCAATCCAACACAAAAAAGAAGGTATTACCTATCACATAAGCTCAGGCACAGGAGGACATTATAATTTTCATGGTCATTACACCTCACAAATCTTAGCTTATGCCTACCAACGCCAATTTGATTATGGGCTTAAAAAAGGTGATTTGTCACTGGTACACCTATCATTTAACCACGCATATGCTTTTTCTTATCAACTATTACCAAATATAGCACTTGGTAACAGTATGATTTTAGCACCAAGCTTTAATGCGAAAACCGCACTTCACTACATCAAACACTATGAAGTATCGGCTTTAGCGCTACTACCTACAATGTATTACCAACTATGTCAACAAGTCAAACAGAAAAGCTTAACCAATCACCATTTAAGACACCTTAGCGTTGCAGGCGATCAACCCAATCCAATGCTCTTTCAACTGGTAAAAGACACATTTGATCAACCTTTATTAAATGGCTTAGGAATGACTGAAGTCTATGGTTATGCTCAAAACATTAGCAAGACGAATGAACATAATAAAATTAAACTTTTTGATGACGTAAAAATAAAAATTCAATCACTTAAATCTCAGCAAGCTTACCCTTTAGAGCTTAAAAATACACCTTTCCCAATTGGAGAGATTTATATTCAAACACCAATACAGCCTATCTCTCATCAAGGAGTATGGCTCCCCACGGGAGATTATGGCTATGTAGATAATGAACATAACCTTTATTTTCTTGGTCGAATAAAAGATATTATTATCAAAGGCGGCTCGAATATTGCACCACTTGAGTTAGAACATTATCTCTATCAAATACCTCAAATCAAGCAGGCCGCTGTTGTGGGTCAGAAAAACGCTATTTGGGGGGAGCTTATCTGCGCTTGCCTGGTTTTAAAAGAAAATACCATATTAACGCTAGAACAAGTCAATCAATTTCTAAGCCAATACCTTGCACAATACAAGCATATTGATAAACTCTTTTACTATTCACAACTACCTATCAATATCACCGGAAAAATCGATCGCTATCGCCTTGTACGAGACATCAATAATGAAACAACTACCAAAATTTGCCTGCCTTGAAAATACACTTGATTCAAGCAAGCCAAGCTTCTACTTTGACAGCCCCGTTGATGAAATCTCATGTATTACCCCTATAAACATCAAAAGTGCATTGGATCAATTAGAGTCCCTACAGCAGCAAGGCTTATATCTTGTTGGGTATGTCAGTTATGAGGCAGCTTACTACCTCAATTCTGACTTTACATCTATGCAAGACCAAGATGCTTCATTTTGTACCCCTTTAATACATTTTGTAGCTTTTAAAAATTGCCAACTTCAATCATCTCAAAAGCAAAGTACATATTCAGTATTTCCTGCAATTGATATGATTCACGATTGTTTATCTTATAAGCAATACATGAAAGACTTTGCAGTCATTCAAAAAGCGCTCTTAGATGGTGAAAGTTATCAGATTAATTATACCAAACGTGTACAGCTTAGAAGTCCTCTTTCTGTTTTTGAACTTTATCAACAATTAAAGGCACAACAACCCGTTCAATATAGTGCTTTTTTACCTTTTTCACCTGTGACTGTTTTATCTTTTTCACCTGAATTATTTTTTAAAAAAACAGCTAACCTCATAACAGTTAAGCCAATGAAAGGCACATCTGCTCGTTTTGATGATCCCGTGTTAGATCAAAATTCCTATACATTCTTAAAAAATGACTCTAAAAATAAAGCAGAGAATTTAATCATTATTGATTTGCTTCGCAATGATTTAGCTCGTTTTTGTGAAACAGGAAGTATCGAGGTCATTGATGCCTTTGATATTGAAACTTATAAAAGCGTTTATCAAATGACCTCTACCTTATCCGCAAAACTTGTACCTGAAACTTCATTTTCTCACATCCTGAAAAACTTATTTCCTTGCGGCTCTATTACTGGGGCTCCTAAAAAGCGTACAATGGAATTCATCAAAAATTTAGAACCTGCTCGCAATCTTTACACTGGTTGTATTGGTTATATCCTACCAAATAATGATATGTGTTTTAACGTTGCGATTCGTACTTTAAGCCAAAAACCAAATAACCTCTTTGAATGTGGCGTAGGTGGTGGCTTTACTATTCAATCTACTTGTGATGACGAGTGGCAAGAAATGCTTACAAAACTTACCTTTTTAAAACGCTGCTATCAACCTAGCTTTAACTTAATTGAAACCCTGTTGTATGATAGAAAAGGCTTTACTTCTTTAGACTTACATTTACAAAGGCTTATATATTCAGCACAGTGCTTACACTTTACCCTCAACCCAATGGATATTGAATCTGACCTTTTAAACTATGCCTTACAATATTTAAAAAATCAAAATAATAAAACCTATAAGGTAAGAGTAGAAGTAGATTATAAAGGTGGTTATAAAATTAGCCATCAAACTATTACCATACCTACCGAAAACACGGCTATAACAATCTATATTTGCCCTGAAAAAATTGAATCCTCTCATCCATTATGGTTACATAAAACCACTGATAAAAGTACGCGTGGTTTTTATGAAACTATGCACAATAAATATTTAAATGGGGCAGAAGGTGCTGAGCTCATTTACATAAATGAAAAAGGTCACATCACAGAAGCTCGCTTTTACAACATTATTGTTGAGATCAATCATACACTTTTTACACCATCGCTTAGTGATGGTTTACTACCTGGTATCGCACGCTCTAAGATTATTAATAATGGTGTTATTGAGCGATCCATAACGCCAGATGAGCTAACAACAGCAACGGCCATTTATTTAATTAACGATATACGCGGCAAAATACCGGTAACTTTAGCGCAAACCAAACTACCAATATTACTTAATACTCACAAAAAGTAAGGTTTAATATGTTATTGTTTATTGATCACTACGATTCGTTTTCACACATCCTAATGGACTATTTTAAACGTCTTAGACAAGAAATTAGGCATATCAAAACAGACGAAGTTTCATCCAAATTTAAAATCAACTCATTTAAATACATTGTGATTGGACCAGGACCTGGTCACCCTAATGAATTGTTACATTTATACCCAATTATCCGTGAAGCAATCAATTTGAAAATACCTTTGTTAGGTGTATGTTTGGGGCATCAACTTCTTGCTCAATACTTTGGCGCTAAAGTCATTCACGCCAAACAAATTATGCACGGGCAATGCTCTGAAATTACGCATGATAACGATGAACTCTATAGAAATCTACCTAATAAAATATTGGTTACACGCTATCATTCCCTTATCGTTGCACATAATAGTTTACCACACACACTCAAAGGCATTGCTTATAGTCAAGATCATGAGCTTATGGCGTTTTGTCATAAGTCTTACCCAATTTATGGCATTCAATACCACCCTGAAGCATATCTGACCGAATACGGTTTAAAGCTGTTACAAAACTTTCTTAGCATTCATCATATCCCTTTTGATCAGAAATAATTAAATGTCTTGCCAATGGTGCCGGTAGCGCATACTGCTTAATTGCGTTTTTATGCACCCAAATGCCCTGATGATTTATACAAGTCTTTTCATTTACCGCATGAACTTTAATATCATAATTTAATTCAAAATGGGTAAAGATATGCCTTTGATCTTGGCATAGCATATGGGTATATTCTCCCAAATATAAATCTTCATCGGGCAATACATAAAGTCCTCCCCATATCCCTTTATTTGGTTTTTTAATGAGTAACAACTCATCTTGATAACAATACAAATAAAAACGCTTAGACCTTACAGGTTTTACTTTTTGTGGCTTTTTAACAGGATAATTCTTAACAACTTGGTTATTGTAAGCCAGGCACATATCATTTAATGGGCATTGAATACATTTTGGTCTTGTTCTAGTACAAAGTGCAGCACCAAAATCCATTTGCACTTGCGTATAAGCTTGAGTATTTTCTATTGGCATGAGTTTATTTGCCAATTGCCATAAATACCTTTCCATACTTTTGTCATTTGGATGTACGCCAAGTTGAAATAGCCTTGCAAACACGCGCTTAACGTTTCCATCTAGAATTGGAGTGGGCTTGCTAAAAGCGATTGATAATATCGCATGTGCCGTTGAACGACCAATCCCTGGTAATGCCATTAATGTATCTACATCGTGTGGTAGCTTCCCTTGATGGAAATCACGCATGATTTGTGCAGCCTTATGCAAATTCCTTGCTCTGGCATAGTAACCAAGTCCTGCCCAATACTGCATAACCTTATCTTGTTGCTCATTAGCAAGTGTTATAATATCGGGAAAAACCTCAATAAATTTTAAAAAATAAGGAATAACTGTTTTAACTTGGGTTTGCTGAAGCATAATTTCAGATAACCAAACGTGATAAGGGCTAAAATCTCCTTGCCAGGGAAGGTTATGACGACCATATTTTTGATACCAGGTAAGGAGTGATTTTTGATAATAAGAAATATTAAAGTGAACATTAATTTCATTAGTCATACTGAATAAGTGACTCAACTGCAATATCTTTAGGCATTTTAGCTCGCCCATTTAAACCCAATAGCTCAATAACAAATATAGAACCTAAAACATTTGCACCTGCTTTGTTCACCAACTCAACACAAGCAGAAGCCGTACCTCCTGTTGCCAATAAATCATCAACTAGTAATACTTGATCCTCTTTATTAAAAGCATCTTGATGCACTTCAAGTGTGTCAAAGCCATATTCAAGCTCATATTGACACTTATACACTGCTCTTGGCAACTTACCTTGTTTACGAATAGGTATAAAACCAATCGATAGATACTTTGCTAACCCCACTCCAAAGATAAAGCCTCGGCTTTCAGGTCCCGCAATTAGCGTAGGTCTATGAGGTAAATTTTCTATACGGTCAGCCATAAGCTTAGCAGTTAAACGTAACCCTTTCGGATCAGCTAATAAGGGAGTAATATCACGAAACAAAATCCCAGGTTTTGGAAAGTTTGGCACAGATTGGATCAACGATTGTAAAATTTGCACACTCATGAATCAGGAATTTATTACAAATAAAAATTGTTACTAATAGTATCATGATGATCAATGACTTTCTAGCGAACCATTCTTAGAACTTACCGTAAAATCGTTCTTTTGATTAAATACTACGTTAAACTTAAATGAACCCACATTTATAGTATGGGGAATTTGCTAGATTAGAAATCGCATTTAAGCGTAAGTTTGATATAGATTGGTAGATGACGCAATCGAAAAATTAATACTAGGCTCCATTAAATGTGAATAATTAGATTTCTAGTAACATCCTTGCTGGATCTTCGATCAACTCTTTGATTGTTTTTAAGAATTTAACAGATACACTACCATCAATAATCCTATGGTCATAGGAAAGTGCTAAATACATAATAGGACGGATAACGATTTCACCATTGATAACAACTGGTCGCTCAATAATATTATGCATACCTAAAATCGCACTTTGTGGCGCATTGATAATTGGCGTCGATAGCATTGAACCATAGGTGCCACCATTGGTAATAGTGAAAGTTCCTCCTTGCATTTCTTCTAACGAAAGCTTACCATCACGTGCTTTAATCGCTTTTTCAACAATTTCGGTTTCAATCTTAGCAAAAGACTTCTGATTGGTATTGCGAATAACAGGAACAACCAAGCCGCGCTCTGAACCGACAGCGACACCAATATCAAAATAACCATGGTAAACGATATCACTGCCATCAATAGAAGCATTAACCTCAGGAAAACGCTTTAAAGCTTCCGTTGCTGCTTTCAAGAAAAATGACATAAATCCAAGCTTGGCATCATGTGTTTTTAGAAACAAATCCTTGTATTGTGACCTTAAATCCATCACTGGTTTCATATCTACTTCATTAAACGTCGTTAAAATTGCATTACTATGCTGCACATCAACCAAACGTTTAGCAATCGTTTGACGAAGACGAGTCATCCGTACACGTTTATCAGGTCGATCAGATGTAAATTCAATTGAAGGTAAAGAAGATATAGAAGCTTGTAATGGTTTTGATACTGGTACATTGATTACGTCTTGCTTGGTAATACGACCATTTTTACCACTACCTTGTACATTTGCCAAATCAACATCATTTACCTTAACCGCACGGCGTACTGAGGGCGATAAATTATCGTTGGTTTGCTGTACGTTAGCAGATTGTTGATCTACCACTAAAGCAGAACTTACATTCGATGAAACGCTACCTGCTGTAATCTCTGCAACTGCTTCAGCACTTAATACTGCATCACCCTCTGCTTTTAACCTTTTAGTTAACACACCTGATGCAGAAGCAGGGACTTCCATCATTACTTTATCCGTTTCAATTTCAACAATTGTTTCACCTTCTTCAACACGATCACCTGGCTTCTTATGCCAAGTTGCTACAGTACCTTCTGCTATTGATTCTGGAAAAGTGGGAGCATGAATAATTTCAGTAGTACCTTTCAGTTGAGTACTTGCTGCTGAAGCTGTATTTCCTTTTGCACTTGAAGGTTCTTTTACTGTTGACATTTGTTGTGTTTCATTTTCGGAAATAGTGCCAATGATTTCTTCAGAAACAACATTATCACCTTCACCCTTCTTCACTTGCCCCATGATACCTGCATTCATCGCTGGCACTTCCATAACGACTTTATCGGTTTCAATTTCAGCTAATACATCACCTTCTTCAACACGATCACCTGGCTTTTTATGCCAAGTTGCTACAGTACCTTCTGCTATTGACTCCGGAAAAACAGGAACTTTTATATCTGCCATTTTTTCTACCCTTTTATCTTTTTTACTAAATCTATAAATAAAAATCTTGTCTTATGCACTATTGTTTTCATCAAGTTTTAATGCTTTGCCAATCAGCTTATCCTGCTGTATATGAAACAAAGCTGGATAACCAACAGCAGGCGCTGCTGCTGCTTTTCTGCCAACATAATTTAAGCTCTGCCCCTTGACCAACACTCTTCTTAATTCATGTTGAATCATCCACCATGCACCTTGATTTTCAGGCTCTTCTTGTACCCAAACAATATCACTAACATGCTGATATGCAGCAAGCACTGCCTCTAAATCTTGCTGTGGGAAAGGGTAAAGTTGTTCTATACGAATAATAGCAATGTCTTCAATCGCTTTTTCACGACGCTTAGATAACAAATCATAATATACTTTGCCAGAACATAAAATCACACGTGTTATTTTTTCTGCTTTGATGTCATCGGTTTCATGAATCACATTATAAAAATGTCCATCTGCCAAATCTTCCAGACTTGAAAAGACAAGCGGATGGCGCAATAAACTCTTAGGTGACATCACAATAAGTGGTTTTCGATAAGCTCTTAGCATTTGTCTACGCAACATATGAAAAAGTTGTGCAGGCGTTGTTGGCACACAAATTTGCATATTATCATTTGCACAAAGCTGTAAAAAACGCTCTAGTCTAGCAGATGAGTGCTCCGCACCTTGACCTTCTTGACCATGTGGTAATAACATGACAAGTCCTGATAAAATACCCCATTTTTCTTCTGCTGCCGCAATAAATTGATCAATCACCACCTGAGCCGTATTGGCAAAATCACCAAATTGTGCTTCCCAAATTACCAAACTTTCTGGTGCTGAACAACTATAGCCATAATCAAAACCAAGTACCGCATATTCAGATAGTACTGAATCAATAATATGACACTGTACTTCAGGGTTAATGTGCTGCAACGGTATGTAATCAGGTAAATTGACATTATTATAATCATAGTTATGTAATACAGCATGGCGATGTGAGAAAGTACCACGTCCACAATCCTCACCTGATAAGCGTATACTATAACCCTCTACCAACAACGTGGCATAGGCAAGATTTTCAGCGAATCCCCAATTTGCTGTGCTTTCACCAGCAGCCATTTTGACTCGATCCTCAATTGTCTTTTTTACTTGTGGCTGCAAGATTAAGCCTTCTGGTAAATGATTGAGTTTATTCGCCAATTCAATCAACTTCTCCTTATCAAAACGCGTATCCACCCTTTGATCCCATTTTTGATTAAGATAAGGACGCCAATTTACAATACACTTAGTACTGCGTTGTTGTTGAGTCGTAATGACATCGGCAACAACTTGTTTATTTTGCAATTTATCTCTATAGGCTTTTGCCATTACATCGGCTTGTTCTTGAGAAACTACACCTTCTTTTTCTAACTTTTCAGCATAGATAGCACGAGTTGTTGGTAACTTTTTAATGATACTATACATCTTTGGCTGCGTACCGGACGGCTCATCGGCTTCATTGTGACCATGACGACGATAGCACACTAAATCAATCACAATATCTTTGTTAAACATCATACGATAATCCATAGCAAGCCCTGCTACACGAACAACTGCTTCAGGATCATCAGCATTAACATGCAACACAGGTGCTTCGACCATTTTTGCAATATCAGTACAATATAAACTACTTCTATTATCTTCTTTTTTATCTGTTGTAAAACCAACTTGGTTGTTGATCACAATATGAATAGTACCTCCGGTTCCATAGTACCTTGTTTGTGACAAAGAAAAAGTTTCCATTATCACTCCTTGACCACAGAAAGCAGAGTCGCCATGAATTAAAATGGGAACTACTTTGCTAGGTGCTTCACCATGCTCAAAACAATCTTGTTTCGCTCTAACAGCACCTTCTACAACAGGATCAACCGTCTCTAAATGTGATGGGTTAAAGGCAAGTGCTAAACGCACAGTTTCTTTTGGTGTCTTATGCCACGAAGCAAAGCCTAAGTGATATTTTACATCCCCTGACAAGAATTTTTTATCTTGCTCACCTTCAAACTCTTTAAATAAATTTTCGGGTGATTTACCCATGATATTGACAAGTACATTCAAGCGCCCACGATGCGCCATTCCCATACCTACCTCTTCCACACTCGCCTCACCTGCCTTATTGATAATCTCATTTAATGCAGGAATCATCGACTCTCCACCTTCAAGTGAGAAGCGCTTTTGACCAACATATTTCATGCCAAGATATTTTTCTAATCCTTCAGCAGCTGTTAAACGCTCTAAAAGCCACTCTTTACGTTCTTTAGATAAATTTGGCGCTACCTTTTCTACCCGCTGACGAAACCACATCTTTTCCGCCATGTTGCTTAAGTGCATAAATTCATAACCAACGCTATCGGCATAAACTTGCTTAAGTTTAGCGATAATGTCTTTTAACAACATCGGTTTATAATCAGAAAAAATCCCAACGTTAAAACTTTCGTTTAAATTCTCTTTATTTAAGCCATGAAATTCAAGGTCAAGCTCTGGTGTAACCTCAGGTAACTTAATGCCAAGTGGATCAAGATTAGCAATCTTATGACCAACACTACGATACATATAAACCAAATCCATGACGGGTGAAATTTTATCCCCACCATCTGGATAATTGCTAGAGTCGACAATTATGCCTTGTGGCGTTGAAACAGCAAACCGAAATGGATTTTTGCTCAACGCAATAAAATCTTCTCTAATCTGCGCATGCGATACATCATGTTGATTATTGCGTATACCATCAAAATATTGACGCCAACTGCTATCAACTAAATTAGGATCTTTTAAATAGTCTTCATAAATTGCATCTAGATAAGCACTGCTACTACCTGAAAGTTGTGAACTTTCCAACCATAAAGACATTGAGTCTTGTGTTTCACTCATAGTTTTACTCTTAACCTTCTTTGACCAAAATAAAAAAGCACTTACTTCATTTCAGCGCTCAACTAAATTTATAAACTATTTTTCAACATCATTGATCTAAGTTTACCGATAGCTTTTGTTGGATTTAAGCCTTTAGGACAAACACTCACACAATTCATAATCGTACGACACCTAAAGACACTAAATGGATCTTGCAATGCTTCTAAGCGCTCTTTCGTTGCACCATCTCGTGAATCAATCACAAAACGATAAGCCTGTAACAATCCAGATGGTCCAATAAATTTATCAGGGTTCCACCAAAAAGATGGGCAAGAAGTTGTACAACAAGCACATAAGATACACTCATATAGTCCATCGAGTTTAGCTCGATCTTCTGGTGACTGTAAGCGTTCTTTAACAGGATTATCCCCTTCAGCTGGAATTAAATAAGGTTTGACCTTCTCATAGTTCTTATAAAATTGATCCATATTAACGATCAAGTCACGAATAACAGGTAAGCCAGGTAAGGGCTGCAACTTAATTGGCTGACTTAATTCACCAATTGAGGTAATACAAGCCAATCGGTTTTTACCATTAATACTCATGCCATCTGAACCACAAACGCCTTCACGACAAGAACGACGCACCGCTAACGTTGGATCTTGCTGCTTAATCAGCTCAATAGCAGTTAAAACTTTTGTACCTTCATTTTCGACTGTAACGGTATAATCTTGATAGTAAGGTTTTTTATCCACTTCAGGATTATAGCGATAAACTTTAAACTGAACTTTCACCGATATCTCCTTAGTAGCTTCTGACTTTTGGTTGGAATGGGTCTAATTTTAATGGCTGCATATTTACATCACGTGTAGAGAATCTATCCCCTTCTAGGAAATATAAGCTATGTTTTAACCAGCTCTCATCGTCACGCTTAGGATAGTCTTCACGCGAGTGTGCGCCACGCGATTCTTTACGCTGTAATGCAAGCACTGCCGTTGCCATCGCAGTTTCCATTAAATTATCCAGTTCAAGTGCTTCAATTCGAGCGGTATTAAAAACGTGCGAATGATCCACTAAAGATGCTTTTTGTACACGCCCACGCAATGATTTTAAACGCTCTAAACCTTCTTGCATTTGATGTTCTGTTCTGAATACTGAGAAATCAATTTGCATTGCTTTTTGAAGCTCTGCTCTTAAAGTAGCAACACTTTCACCACCTTTATTGTTTTCCCAACGTTGATAACGCGCTATCGCTGTATCAATTGCTTTATCAGTTACCTCTCGTTGCTGCATCCCTGCACGCAACACTCCTTCCGCGTGCATACCAGCAGCTCGACCAAACACAACCAAATCAAGCAATGAGTTTGAACCCAAACGGTTTGCACCATGCACAGATACAGATGCACATTCACCTACTGCATATAAACCTTCAATAACAATATCCTCACCATTTTTATTTTGTGTAATTGCCTGACCATATTTGTTGGTCGGAATACCACCCATCATATAATGGCAAGTCGGGACAACAGGAATGGGTGCTTTTAATGGGTCAACGCCTGCAAAAGTCATTGCCAATTCACGAATGCCTGGCAAGCGTTCTTTAATTACATTTTCATCCAAATGTGTTAAATCTAAATTAACGCAATCAACACCAGCGAATTTCAAACCACGACCTTCATTAATTTCTTGTTGAGACGCACGAGATACTACATCACGCGATGCTAGATCCTTGGCATTAGGCGCATAACGCTCCATAAAACGCTCACCATTTTTATTACGTAAAATTCCACCTTCACCACGACAGCCTTCAGTTACTAAAACTCCGGCACCTGCAATACCCGTTGGATGGAATTGCCAAAACTCCATATCCTGTAGTGGGAAGCCAGCACGAAGTGCCATCCCAATCCCATCACCCGTATTGATGTGAGCATTAGTACTTGATTCATAAATGCGCCCAGCACCACCTGTTGCCAAAATCGTCACTTTAGACTGGAAGAATACAATTTCACTATTTTCCATATTAAGCGCAATTACACCTGCTATCGCATTTTCAGACGATTTAACAAGATCAATCGCATACCATTCATTAAAAAACTTGGTTTCATGTTTTAAATTACCTTGGTAAAGTGTATGCAATAGTGCATGCCCTGTTCTATCAGAGGCCGCACAGGTTCTTTTTGCAATATTGCCCACATTATAATTACGCGACATTCCACCAAAGGCACGTTGGTAAATCTTGCCATTTTCTAAACGTGAAAATGGCATCCCCATATGCTCAAGCTCGATAATAGCTTGTGGCGCATTTTCACACATAAACTCAATAGCTTCTTGATCACCAATATAGTCAGAACCTTTAACGGTATCATAAGTATGCCATTTCCAATCATCAGATGGTAAATCATCATCAAATTCAACGTTTCCTAAAGCTGCGGCAATTCCGCCTTGAGCCGATACCGTATGCGATCTTGTTGGAAATACTTTTGATATCGCTGCGGTTTTAAATCCAGATTGTGATAATTGAAACGCTGCTTGCATGCCAGCACCTCCGGCACCTACAACGATTGCATCAAATTGTTGTACTGCTATTTTCATTACTTATGCCCCTTAAAATAAAATACAGATAAGCCAAATAAAGCAGGTAAAATATCCTACAATCGCTGCAACTTGCAAAATACCCGCAAACCAAGCACATTTTACATAGTCAGTAAAGATTGTCCACATCCCAATCCAGGCATGTGCAATCAGCGCTAAAAATGCAAGTAATGTAAAGACTTTAACCCAAGTATTCTGGAAAATCGCCATCCACGTATGATAAGAACCATCACCTGAAAGGCATAAAACAACAACTACAATAAAAATTGCATAAAGCATGATAATAATCGCGCTAATACGTTGTAAAAACCAATCCTTTAAACCTGAACGTGTACAACAAGTTACATTAGCCATATCCAAATCCCCCACAAAATTGTTACAAGCGAACCTAAAACAAGTACCATAATCGATGTTACTTTTGCACAGCACATTTCTTCACCAAATCCTAGGTCCATAATCAAATGACGGATCCCCGCAATCACGTGGTAAGACACAGCTGACAAAAAAATCCATACCACAATACTCCAAGGAGAATGGATCAATAGATTTTGAACGTAGTAAAAATCTCCACCACATCTCATTGACAAGCTAAATGCCCACAATAAAAATGGCAATAACACAACCATTAGCACACCTGTAATACGATGTAAAATGGAGCTTATCGCCGTAATAGGGAAAGAATAGGATTTAATTGAGCCAAGTCCTATATTTCGTGGTCCTTGATCTTTCATTTTTATCTCCTGCATATCAAGAAAACTAAGTGGTTATCACAAAATATCGTGTATTCTAGCATAAATAAAATCAAGCGCCACAGCGAAGAAGCAAGCAAATAAAATTAATCTCATACACAAAAGAAAACTCAATCGCGCATCTAAACAAAAATGGTGTATTGTATAGCCTAAATCAGCACACTAAAGATGGTTTTTTGATATTACATCAAATAGGAACAATAAATTAATCGCTTTAAAACTATGAAGATAAAATAAAAGCTTTAATTTTACACTTAACTACCCCCTTATACCCTATTTTTACTATTTACAGAATTGTCAGTAACGCTTTTGTCATTATTTTTACCATTGTCGGCAAGTTTTAATAAGCTTGCTTTAGCTAGCTCAATTTGATAACGATGCTTAGCTTCACTATAGGTAGTTAGATCACCTTGTTGAGCAGGTTCAGCTTGTCCAAAAATCTTGGCTTTAAGTCGTGCCAACAGATTTAGCTTTTCTGGATATATAAGCTTAGATGCAGATATGTCATTGTTTGCAGCCTCTTGAGTTTTATTATCTTGTGCTCCATCTTTAGTCTTTTCAGCTTCTTCCATAAAGCGATCTGCTACGACTACATCCTGCTCTTTTAGATGGTTATATACTTGGGTAATATACTCCACGTTAATTTGTGGCTCCGATAGAATAGTTCGAATAATCTCAATTTGGTGTGCATTGTCACTATCAAGGATCATCTGTGAAAGAATTTGGGCAATTTCAATAGAGGATAGGTTTGAGTCCATCGTTTGTTGTACAATGCCTTTAACAACAAAGGAGACTTGGTCAGAGTCACTTGCTACACTTACCATTCCAGCAGCAATTTTACCTATACTTTTTGTCGACAATTGTGCCTCGATTGCTTGCTGTATAGTACTCTTGATTACAATGTTATTATTAACATCTAGCCCTTTTTCTATTTCCTGTCTTACCAAATTCATTGCAATATTAGAGAGTTTATCAACAGATTCACCCGCATTTAACGCCTGTTTAAATT